>JAQVOT010000158.1 GCA_028702415.1 Eubacteriales bacterium | reverse complement strand
GCTATGGCATCCCTTGGGAATTTGGCCGTGGATCCCAGGGATTTGCCGTATTCTATGTGATCATATACGAGCACAAGACCATCTGATGGTATTTCGAAGTTCTCTATTCTCTTTGCAAAACCAGACACAGCCTGAGCCAATGTCTCAGCTGTAACCGGTACATTTTCGACTGTCTCGAAGCCTTGTTCCGCAAGCCATTCCATCTGCTCGTGTCTGAAAGTGAAGGGACTCAGCTCACCCTCCGGATTCCTTTCACCTCCAATGGCAAGAGCGAAAGCGTAGAATCTAACATGTCTTTCTGCTGTGATTCTACTGTTGAGCTGTCTTACAGAACCGCTGCACAGATTTCTCGGGTTCTTATATGTTCCCTCCGTATTGATTTTCTCAAAGTCACTGTAACTTATAACCGCTTCACCCCGAACAACAACCTGTCCCTTCTCAGGAATAGAAGCGGGTATATTTTCAAAGGTTCTGGCATTGGCGGTAATGACTTCACCGATTACTCCATCGCCTCTTGTTACTGCCTTTGCGAGAATTCCGTTTTCATATGTAAGAACCACCGTGAGACCGTCAAGCTTCCAGGACAGTAGTCCCTCTTTTTCTCCCAGCCAGCTCTCAAGCCTGGAAACCTCCTTGGTCTTATCGAGCGACAGCATAGGGGCAGGGTGAGCTTCCTTCGGCAGATTGCTGACAACCTCATAGCCCACCTTAAGAGTAGGACTGTTTGAAAGCACAATCCCCGTCTCCCTCTCCAGCTGTGCCAGTTCGTCAAGGAGAACATCATACTCCTGATTGTCCATAATCTCCATGTCTTCCTGGTAATACGCCCTGGAGGCCTCATTCAGTTTCTTTACAAGTTCTTCTATCCGTTTTTTCATACTTTTTCTATAGATGCAAAACCCAGTGCGAGCTTTCTGGTTTCGTCTGCAAATTCAACTCTTATTGTCCCGTTTCCACATTCAATTACCCGGCCTTCACCGAACTTTGGATGACGAACATTGTCACCAACTTCAAAGCTTTCTGTTCTTGCTTTTTCCATGGCTGCAGCTTTCTGTTTAGTCTGCTGTCTGGCGTATTTCAGCTGATCAAAAGGCCTGAAAGCCTTCTCTTCGAAAGCTCCGTCCGTGAAAGCTCCGGAAACTTTTGTTTCTTTCTTCTCGTATATGCCATCCCCTTCTATGAGTTTCTTGTCCAGTTCCCGCAGAAACTGGGATTCTCTTGTGTAGTCCGTCTTGCCGTAAAGAGTTCTGGTTTCCGCACCGGTCATCCATAGTCTCTCCTTGGCCCTTGTTATTCCCACATAGCACAGCCGTCGTTCCTCATCAAGACCATCAGGTCTGTCAAAGGCGCGCCAGCCGGGGAAGAGGCCGTCTTCCATTCCAGGCATGAATACACAAGGAAATTCCAGACCCTTGGCACTGTGAAGAGTCATGAGAACCACCGCGTTCTCGTCAGCGTCATGGTTGTCCACATCTGCCAGGAGGGCTATCCTTTCCATGAATTCCGCCAGCGTCATATCCGGCTCTTCTTTCTCATAATCATATATAACCGACTTGAATTCCATAAGATTCTGCATACGGCTTTCTGCTTCAACAGTCTTTTGATCCTCAAGAGCCTTCAGGTATCCCGAGTATACAATCAGTCCATCGTACATGTCGGAAATTTTCATATTTTCTTTTTCGGCAGAGTATCTTTCAATCAGACGGGCGAATTCATCAAGAGCCACGCTCTGCTTGTTTCCGAACTGTGAAAGAACCTCCGGGTCTTTAAGCAGCTCGAACATGCTCCTTCCCTGCCGGGCAGCCTGATCTTTGAGCTTCTCTATGCTCTTGCTGCCAATACCTCTCTTCGGCTCATTGATGATACGGGAAAGAGCAACATCATCAGCCCTGTTCTGTACCAACCGCAGGTAACACATGATGTCCTTTATTTCTTTTCTGTCGTAGTACCTGAGGCCCCCCAGAACCCTGTAAGGTATCTCCCTTCTGGAGAGAGCTTCCTCGAATGTTCTGGACTGGGCATTTGTTCTGTACAGGATTGCAAAATCCTTATACCTGCCCCCTGCCAGTCGGTTTATTTCTCCCGCAATATAATATGCCTCATCCCGTTCATCCTCCAGGCGCTGATATATTATCTTGTTTCCGTTTTCAGCATCGGTCCAGAGTTTCTTCCTCTTTCTGTCTTTGTTGTGCTCGATCACTGAATGGGCTGCAGCCAGTATGTTTGCCGAGGATCTGTAATTCTGTTCAAGTTTAACAACCTCTGCTCCCGGAAAATCTTTTTCAAATTCCAGAATGTTTCTGATATCGGCTCCTCGCCATTCATATATGCACTGGTCATCATCTCCAACAACGCATATATTGTTTCTGACATTGCCCCATTCATCTCTGGCATCAGCCAGCATTCTGACAAAGGTATACTGAATCATGTTAGTGTCCTGATACTCGTCCGCCATTATGTATTGAAACCGGTTCTGATATTTAAGCAGAACCGTTTCATCCTTTTCAAACAGCTCCACCGTATTCACAAGCAGGTCGTCAAAATCCATGGCATTGTTTTTTTTCAGGATCTGCTGGTACCTTTCATAGACACTCTGTACCATCTGTTCTTTATAATCAGAGCCGAATTCCTCGAGGTATCTCTCGGGTGAAATCCTGTTTTCCTTGCATTTGCTTATGAGTCCCAGGAAGTAATTCGGATTGAATTTCTTGGTATCGATATTCAATTCTCCGCATATGCCCTTGATTACCGATTTCTGGTCGGTTGGATCATAAACGGCGAAGTCCCTGCCATAACCCAGAACCTCTGCGTGATACCTGAGAATTCTCAGACATGCGGAGTGGAATGTGAGAATCCACATGTTTGTTCCTTCCCCGATGAGCTCCTCAACTCTGTCACGCATTTCACCTGCTGCCTTGTTCGTAAATGTAACCGCCAGAATATTATAGGGGGATACCCCCAGTTCTCTGATTATATACGCTATTCTGCAGGTCATCGTGCTGGTTTTGCCGCTTCCGGCTCCTGCCAGTATAAGCAGAGGCCCTTCAGTGTGCATCGCCGCCTCTTTCTGCTTCTCATTTAATCTATCTAAATAATCTGTTCTTCCCATTCATTTACTACCCTCTATATGACAAATGACCAGAAAATATTCATAAAGAAATTAACGCATGGGTAAATAACCATACCTGTTATTCCGAATATTATTATGGCCACAAGAATCCAATTTCCGTACTGGTATATCTTCCAATATGTCTCGGTCTCTGCGAAGCCTGCAATGTTTGCGATGATGTTAAATCCATCAAGAGGAGGGCATGGAATAAGATTGAATATCATCAGGACCAGATTTATCTGTATGATATAAATCAGCATAGTCCATATTCCTTCCCCGATTGTTGTGGATACAAAGAACTCTGTTCCTGCTGACATGATCAGCACCTTGGCCACTACAGCAAACAGTGCAGCGATAATGAGATTCATAGTTACTCCTGCCAGCCCAACAAGGACTTCATCCCTTCTTCTGTTTTTGAAATTATAAGGGTTGATCTGAACGGGCTTTCCCCATCCGAAACCGCAGAAAAACAATGCTGCAAGTCCCATCCAGTCAATGTGAGCCAGAGGGTTTATAGTAACTCTGTCCTGAAATTTAGGAGTGTTGTCTCCAAGCTTGTAGGCCACAAATCCGTGGGCGAACTCGTGCATAGAAATTCCGATTATAACCGCCGGAACAAGCAGAAGTTTATTTAGCAGCCACAGCTTTGGATCTGAAAATTCTCCGCTTCTTATTGAGCTAAAAGCAAGAACTGCTATTATCACAAAGAAAGATATATCAATATTATTACGTCTCATCCCTTCTCCTCTCCCAGCAGGGCATCGATGACCGCCTCTGCATCAAATACTCCTTTATAATCTGAAGCAGCGAACACTTCAGCGTTTTTATCATTGTTAATGCTTATTATTACATCTGCATCTTTAATTCCG
>JAQVOT010000157.1 GCA_028702415.1 Eubacteriales bacterium | reverse complement strand
GAAAGCTTCAGTTACTAATCTGGCTCTTTCCGTCTCAATTACTGGCATTGCTTCTACGATTTCCTTCTTGAGTTTTTTTACTCTTTCGGTGGGTTCGTTGAAGCCTTTTGCAATAGTTTCGATCATTGCCATCGGATATAACCTCCTTTTATAATATTTGATATAGCTTCTTAAACTCAAAGATCCATCGAATTGATATCTATAAACTGCGCTATAGCGAAAGGAGTAATGTTCTCTCTAAGCCTTTGACGCAACTTTATGGAAAATCTGGAATTATACGCAACTTTGAGCACAAAATAAAATAACTATAGAGAATCTTACATCTCTTTAGGGAAAGTATATCTTAATAAAATGCACACTTATAACAATATCCAAATGCATTTATTGTCTTTAACAATTATTATTGCCCTCATGTAAATGTAAAATATTATTCTGATTTTGCTGTTTTTCTATCTTTTTTATGCAAAGTCATAAAAAAAACAAAGCCGGGGCTATGCTACGCCCTGGCCTATTCATATTCAATCCAACCGGATTCCAGTATGTATTTTTTTAATTCGTTTATTCCCTCACCCGTTTCATTGCTAATGTAGAAATATGGAGGGTTAACACCTATCTGTGCCATCTGATCTTCGCAGGCTTTTGCATTTTCCGGGTTGATGTCGCTTTTGCTTATTATTCCGATTACCGGACACTTAAACACTCTTGCGAAGCCCGGGGAGTATACCGCTTCCGGTCGAGACTGATCGACCATGAGAAGAATACAGCTGGCATCTTGTGAAAGGGCTATGGTGTGCATGTACATCCATGAATTCTCAATGTAACTCCCCGGAACATCTATCGTGTACTTGGAGTAAATTGTATCCTGTACCTTTCGAAGTCTTCCTTCATATTCATTTAAATGGTTCGCCAGAGATGTTTTTCCACAGTCTCTGGCACCTATTATCATTATGCGTTTTTTCCTCATGTCTTTGTTACCGGAACAACTGTAAATCCCAGTAAGTTCTTGAGAGTATCCACAACTCGCTCCAGGGCAATCGTAACACTCTGCACATCGCCGGAAATTACTACAGATCCTGTAAATCTGTCAAGAAAACCGATTTCCACCCTAGCTGCTTTTGTGGCTATATCTGCTGCGATCATTGCTGTTTCATATGGAGTCAAAGTGAGTATCCCTATAGCTCCGTTATTATCAATTCCCAGTCGCTCAAAAATATCCGGTGTCGGCGATGCTATGACATGTGCAATTGTAACCTGTTTTCCAGGCACTGACTCCTGAATGATGCGGGTCATACTTGATTCATCCTGAAAATTCATGATGCTTTCCTCTTTCTATAATTATCCTTATTGTAATTATATTAGCCAATTCCCAACATCATTAATAAATTTCATTCTATTTATGTGTAATATTCTGTTTTTCACAAAAAACAAATATGTACTTTTTGTCACCGGGTCAGCGGAAATTATCTCCTGACTTTTTCTTATATCTCTTGAATCCCCCTATGCTCCATCATAGACAACAAAAGAGACAGGTTCAGTCCTGCCTCTTGTTGCTTTTCGCTCTATAAATTCTTTTTGTCTGCCATATTGTTTTTTCTATCCTCTACAGGCCCACCTGCACCTGACCGTGATCATTGATACCGATAACTTTTTCTCCTTTTTCCCGGAGCGCCTTGCACCGGTGGATAACTTCTGCTGTAATCTCTTCCCCTGGGCAGACGATTGGAATGCCCGGAGGATATGGAATGATGGATCCTGCACAGATCATGCCTTCGGCACCTGTGAGGTCAACAAACCGGCGTCGCTGCGGAATTGGATGGAGCTTTCCGGCCACAGCTTCCATAGGACCATTGCCGGTCCGGTTCTTATTCCCTTCTGAGGAAGAAAGGCCCTGGTCGGAAATGTCTGTCTTTGATCCGATGTATTCATGCTTCTCTGCGATGTGCTTCAGTGCATCCAATGTACGGTCGTAGTGCTCCCTGGTATTGCCGATACCTGTCATCAGCATCAGGATGTTTCCGGTATAGAGTTCGGAGAAGATACCGTATTCCATCAGAAGTTCTTCCAGCTGCCCGCCATTGATGCCATATGCACTCATATCCAGATTGATCTTAGTATGATCCATTTGAGAACCGAGATTCAGAATATGAAGACCCTTGATCTGCTTTGTTTTTGCATAGAAATATGCCAGGTTCTCTTTCCATTCTCCCAAAGCATCAGATCCGTGCTCTTCCAGTATCCTTGCGTTGATGTCCAAAAACGACATCAGAATGTAAGAAGGACTGGTACTTTCCACAGCCTGAAGCTTATCTTCCAGCACGTAGCGATCCACGCGGCTTCCCTGCAAATTCAGCACCGCACTCTGGGTCAGGGATGCCAGAGTCTTGTGGATGCTGCAGATGGTGATGTCCGCTCCATCCATTTCCGCGGAGTTCGGCAAGTCCTCACCCCAGCCGAACTTGTGGAAGAACTTCAGGTGTGCTCCATGGGCCTGATCAACGATCAGCACCTTTCCATGTTCATGGACGATATCGGCAATGGCCCGGATATCGCTGCAGATTCCATAGTAATTGGGACTAGGCAGAATCACGGCACCGGCATCAGGGTTTTCCTCCAGAAGCCGTCCAATCTCTTCCGGCAGAATCGGTCCAGAAATATCGCAGTCATTGAGAACAGATGGATAGGCGTAGACCGGCTGTATTCCTCCCAGCACCAGACCGTTGAATACCGACTTGTGACAGTTTCTGGCCATGATGATCTTGCCTCCGGATGGAACGCTTGCCATCATTGCTGCCAGGATTCCGCCGCTGGTTCCGTTTATCATAAGGTAAGAGTAGTCCACATCGTAGAGTCTGGCGTACCGATCCTGAACATCTCTGATGATCCCTTCCGCCTGGAAGAGATTATCAGCTCCCGGTATCTCCGTGACATCACAATCGACGAACCTCTCCATAAACTTTTCATATCCGTATCTGCGAAAAATCTCTGATCCTTTGTGCCCGGGCATATGCCAGGACACCGGATCAAGGTCTGCGTGTTTCAGTAAAAAATCAATCATTTTTATAACCTCCTGAGAATCAGTCTTCTAAGATTTTATTTCTTGAACTGCTGTTGTTTTTCGGCATTTTTTGCCGCTTTCTTTTCTTCTTTCTTCTGTTCCATACTTTCCATATAAACAATCTTGTCCTGACGACGAGCCGGTGGTTCTATCAGTTCAATCTGTCTGAACCCGTCTGCCAGATCCGGAATCAGAGCGATATCTATATTATTGTTATCAAATTCTTCTGCCAGTTCCTCGGTGATCTCTTTATGCAGGTTCTTGAGCCTTCCAATGCTAAGTGCCTCCTGTTCCTCATCGTTATAGGTGAAGAAAACCTGTAACCAGATTTTGCGACCGGTCTTTATTACATCGGTAAAGGTAACCCGGCAATCATATTCGCTCATGTGCCTTATGGAAACCTCATTGACTTTATTGAATAAGTCTTTTTCCGGAGCAAACAACACCAGGCTCCGCAAGGATTCCCGAATCATTTCTATGGGTTCTCTAATAAGGGCCATCGCCAGAATTACCGCGATGCAGGGATCAATATAGGGACAAATCCATGCCATAGGTGTATTGATCAGAATCAGATTAACAACAAAAGCAATTCCAACCCCCAATGTGCAGAGTGCGTCCAGTTTCCAGACAAAAAGTTCTGCCTTAATTGACGGTGACTGATATTTCTTCGAAAATCGCCTCAAAAGAAACCAAATAATAAGGCAGCCTACTGAAACGGCAATTTCAAATATTGCCAGCACCTGCGCCTCAACTTCATTACCTCCCTCAATGATTGTATGTATGCAGTTTATTATCAGAACGGCATCTACCACCAGAAGAATGAGATATTTAATAAGCACAAACAGGGACTCTATCTGTGAGAATCCGTATGGCCGCTTCTCTGTCTCTTCCTTGTAGAGCAAAGGCACCAGCACCATAAATGGT
>JAQVOT010000156.1 GCA_028702415.1 Eubacteriales bacterium | reverse complement strand
AAACACCAGGAGTTGATTGATACTTATCCAGTCTAAAGATTCTGTGCCAAGGACATAAATGCGTATCGGACTAAACCTGTTATATTTGATTCCGGGAATTGTCGGAGGGACGGAAACATATGCCAGGGGGCTGTTGAGAGGTTTGAGACAAATCAAACCGGATTATGAATTTGTGGTGTTCGTGAATCGGGAGGCCGCCGGGCTGATTGCCGATGATGACCCGGCTTTTAAAAAAGTTATCTGTCCCGTTTACGCGGTCAATCGGAAAAATCGCTACCACTTTGAACAAATCAGGCTCAGGCGGTACGTTGAACAATATAAAATTGATTTGCTTCATTCACTGGCATACACTTCACCGATTTTTCTGTCCGGACCGTCGATTGTAAGCATACCGGACCTCAACTTCAAAGCTTTTGGCAATTCGATGCCGTTGTCGCGCCGCCTGATGCTTAGGCTGATCGTGCGTCAGGCTGTCATCCGTTCCAACAAAGTGATTACCATATCCAATTTTTCCCGCGAGGAAATTCTGGGGCAGTACCCTGTTCCGGCGGAAAAAGTAGTTGTTACGCATCTTGCTGCCGATAACAACGAGGTAATGGAAACGAAATCAGATGATGAGCCTGGGGATCAAAACCTGCCTGCTTTGACATTGCCTTACGCAATGGCCTTCAGCAGTTCGACAGCGAACAAGAATCTTTCCGGATTAATCAGGGCTTTTCTGGAGGCGAAAAAAAAGCATCATATCCTTCAGAAACTTGTGCTGATTGGTCATCAATATCCGGTTGAAAAAGATATTCAGGGAAGCTATGGGTACAAAGATATCATCTGGACCGGCTATCTGGAACGACGGAATGTTTTAGAAATTCTGAAACGGGCGGACTTCATGATTTATCCTTCATTTTATGAAGGATTTGGGCTGCCGGTGCTGGAGGCTATGACCGTGGGCGTTCCCGTGATTTGTTCCCATGCTGCGTCGATTCCCGAAGTGGCGGGTGACGCAGGCATTTATTTTGATCCTTTTTCAATCAAGGATATGGCCACGTGCATTGCGCGGGTTTCAAAAAATCAGTTATTGCGACAGGAACTCCGCGAAAAAGGGTTCAAGAATTTGGATCGTTTTTCCTGGAGAAAGACCGCTACGCAAACAGTGGCAGTATATGATGAGGTTCTGCAAAACAACTCTATACGTCATTCAGTCGAAGGCCGGAATCCAGTATTATTAAAAACTTTATAGATTCAAGCCTTCGTCGGAATGATATAATTGCTTATTTTATATGATCAATGGGTTAAGAATTTTGAACATCGATCAGACTACAAATTTGAGGACGTAAATACTTTATAATGTTATTTATCGTTTATTCTCAAGTCAGCGAGGAACAATTAAACCACAGCCTGGGCATGCCGGAATACAGCTATTACTTCGTGCTGCGTGGTTTTCTGCCTGTATTGCGGGAACTGGGGAAGGTCATTTTGGTAAGTGATCCCGAACAGGAAGTGGATGCAATTTATGATGATTGCCTCAAGCGAGGCGAAGAGTGCGTCTTTCTGACATTTTCCCCGCCGAATAAATCGGCAACAGGCTTGCACTGTCCGACAATCTCTGTTTTGGCCTGGGAGTATGATCGCATTCCTGAGACAGCGTGGGATGACGACCCCAAAAATGATTGGAGAAATGTTTTCAAAGATCATGGAAGAACGATCACACTTTCGCAATATTCAGCCGATGCGGTCAGAAAAGCAATGGGTGAGAACTTTCCCGTTGAAGCAATTCCCGTCCCCGTATGGGATGCTTTCGAAGCATATCGAATCCGCAATAAATGCAGTTGGCCGGCGGTAGAAACGGAGATTACTATTAAGGGTAATATCGTTGATAGTCGCAACTATCACATTACAGATGATTCCTTTGAGCTGACAAAGTCTGCTGATAGTTTTCAGATTCAAAACTGGTGTGGTGAAGCACTCCATTTGGGGTTCACTCAAACAGATGAATTCAGCGCTTATCTGGGAGGCTTTTATCCGGCCGAACCATGGGGATCCTGGTCGCGCATAGATCAACCGTGGGTGTTGTTTCCTTACAAATTCAGCGGGGTTGTTCATTTAAAAATCTCTGCCTGCGGTTATGGGTATAATGTCAATAAAGAGATATTCATTTCAATCGGTGATGATAAAAAACAGATCTTGCTCAAGGGAGACTACAATGAAATAATAAGGGTGAGTTTTCAACTACCTCGACCGGGAAATATGCTTAAATTCTCTGGTCTGGATTTATCACCAGTGCCGAATGCTCCTGATCCCCGTTCTATGGGAATTGGATTGCGTTATATTGAAATATCGGGAGAACCAAGTGCAAAATCTGTAATGGTTACGGAACAGGCAGATAACGCTGTTCGCAATGTCACGCTTGATGGAGTTGTGTATACTTCGATTTTCAACCCTACCGATGGCCGCAAAAATTGGAAAGACATTGTGATAGCGTTCTGCACGGCTTTTCAAGATGTGCATGACGCGACATTGGTACTTAAAATGACGAATCATTCTTTGGCCTCTTTCCTGGGGGAATTGCATTTTTATTTCCAACAGTTGGGCTCTTTCAAATGCCGGATTGTGGCCTTGCATGGCTTTATGGAGGCAGAAGAATATGAAAAATTAATTGCGGCCACCCATTTCTATGTCAACGCTTCCAAATGTGAGGGGTTATGCCTGCCCCTAATGGAATATATGGCGTGCTGTAAACCCGCCATAGCCCCCTGCCACACAGCGATGGCTGATTATATTGATTCTTCATCAGGACTTGTTGTTGATTCCAACCTTGAACCTTGCATATTGCCGCACGAAAGATGCAAGGTTTTCGGGGCTATGCGGTATCGTATCAATTGGGAGTCTTTGGCCAATGCCTATAGGCAAAGTTACAATATAGTTAAAAATAAACCTGAAACATACAGGGAAATGGCTAAGGCTGCTTCCTTGCAAATAAAGAAATTTGCATCCAGTATTGTTGTTAAAGAAAAACTAAAAATATTTTTAACCAAAGAATTGGGATGTTCATTCTAGATTTATTAACATGCATGAACATGATGCTAAACATTAATATAATATTTTGAACAAAATACACAATACAGATTGTCAGTTATGGTGATTATTTTATATTCAGCTGAAACGGGAAAAAGCGTAATAGCCAATATGGGGGTTCCGGAATATAGTTATTATTTTGTTTTAAAAAAATTCCGCGATGTTTTACAAAAATTTGCCCACATTATCGAGGTTAAAAATCCTGAAATAGACGTTGATTTTGTTTATGAAAAATGCCGGTTAAGGGGCGAAGCTTGCTTGTTCTTTTCATTTTCACCTCCTCATAAGACGGTTACAGGGCTGAATTGTCCTACGATATGTGTTTTTGCCTGGGAATATACAACGATACCGACAGATATATGGAGTGAAAATCCACGCAACGATTGGAGGTATGTCTTTCGTGATCATGGTTGTGCAATTTCCCATTCAAGTTTTGCAGTCAGAGCTGTTCAAAAAGCAATGGGTAATGACTTTCCCATATGGTCTATACCTGCTCCCGTTTGGGATGACTATGTGAAGTTTAATGGAAAAAAAACATCAGCCCGCTCCAATGGATTCGATTTATCATTTAAAGGTGCACTGATTGACTTTCAGGGATTAGACACATCCGGTGCAGTAGAGGAGAATGGAAAAAATTTTATAGAAAAGCATTCATCGTCTGATGATGAGGTGGATGTCTACTTAAATGGAGTTATTTATACAACAGTTTTTAACCCCAACGATGGTCGAAAGAATTGGACGGACCTTATTCGGGGGTTTATCTGGGCGTTCAGGGAAGTGGCAGATGTGACTTTGGTCATGAAGTTAGTTAATTATGATTATGAGCTCATTCGCCCGATGGTCATCAATGAGGTAAAAAAAATGGCACCTTTCAAATGTCGAGTCATTGCTGTGCATGGTTATTTAAATGACCATGAATACGCAAGGCTCACCCAGGAATCTACATATGTTGTCAATAC
>JAQVOT010000155.1 GCA_028702415.1 Eubacteriales bacterium | reverse complement strand
GTGTGATATCTGCGCCGCCATGGACGGAGAGCAGTTCCTTATTAAAGACAGGAATCCCGGAACTAACTTTCCTCCGATGCACGCCAGGTGTAGGTGCAGTTTTGAGATAGCAATTGAAGGAGATGACTCATTAACAGAGCGCGAAGAAAGCCATAAAGGAGTATAAATACGGTTTAGCAGTGTGCCATAACGGGGATATATACAAGTACACTGTCAAAGGAGATGCTGACACAGACGAGGCCGATTTTTTACTTGAATTATTATACAAAGCATTGTACAATAATAACAGAAAAGAAGTTGAAAAAACGATTGGCAGATTAAGAAAAGCTGGAGTAAATTTGGAGATACTGTGATGATTACGTATGAATCAATATGTGAGAAATTGGGCTTTGATGCAAAAGAAGGTCCACCAGAGACGGAGTACGATGAATGGCGTTGTGATGACCACACACCAAGTGTCTACGCTGTTCTTTCGTATGAAGAATTATTGTGGCTATCGGACAACGGCTATAAGTAAGTCGTTGTAGTATAGAGAATTTACACCCGGGAGCAATCCCGGGTCTTTTATAGGAGTAAAACAATGGCAAAGGATGACTATTTCAAAATAGTATATGTGGTTCTCAAGGAGCTGTATGAATGCAAGAAGGCAAATGAAAAAATCAATTTGTCTGCAATTGCTCCCGGGAGATTTGAGGCAGAGCCAGGATACATGCTCGAGATATTTGAAGAATTGATAGAGGCGGGATATATCAAAGGGGTTATTATTGAGAACACAAAAACGGGCAGACACATCACGAGCCCGGAGGACATGACGATCACTATGAAGGGAATCGAATATTTGCAAGAAAACAGCAAAATGAAAAAGGTGTGTGAGGCGTTGAAAACAATTAAGGACATAGCACCGGGGCTGTAATCTCATGATTGAACTAACCGATAAGACATTCGGCATCGTTACGGAAAGTAGCGGTGCTTTTATATTGGAGCTGTACACAGATTATTGCAATCCGTGCAAGATGGTTGCAGCTGACCTTGTGAAATTCGAGCATAAGTCAGATGTCAGGGCAGGGAAGATTAACGCTGTTAGATATCCGGCAATTGCAAGACAGTGCAAGCTCGAGCACATACCGACAATAATTCTGTTCATTGACGGAGAAGAGCGAGAAAGGTTCGTAGGACGAATCAATTTTGAAGAAGTTGTAAAACCGCTTTTATAGCGGTATTTATAATCCCAAGGGATTGGGCGACCAAGAGTGAAGTCGTTAAAAGCTGCTGATTATAGGTAGTCAGGAATGACTTAAAACATGGAGGTAGTAAAAATGTTTAGAGTGTTAGAAAAATGGAACCCGTATCTAATGGCAGACGGAGGAGCCGGTGGCGGAAACGAGCCGGACGATTCTAAGCCCGGAGACAATGACAAGCCGGACGATTCCCAAAAAGAACCACCTAATGCCACAGACAAAGAACCGGACAGAAAGTACACAGACAAAGATGTGGATAACATAGTGGCAAAGAAGAAAGCCGAATGGAAAGCCCAGGAAGAGAAGAAAATCGCAGAGGCAAAGAAACTGGCAGAGATGAACGCATCGGAAAAAGCCCAGTACGAACGAGACCAGGCTATAAGGGAAAAAGACGAAGCCAATCAGAAACTCGCTTTGTATGAGATGACAAAAGAGGCACGTAATATGCTTACTGAGAAAGGAATAGCAGCCGGAGAAGGGCTGCTTCAGGTGCTGGTGTCTCCAGATGCAGAAAAGACTAAGAAGGCAGTAGATGACTTTATTGAAATGTTCGAGAAGGCAACAGAAGCAAAAGTCAAAGAAGCTCTCAAAGGCGACACCCCGCCAGGAGGGACCGGGGGCAAAACACTCACAAAAGAGGATATCTTAAAAATCAAGGATCCAGGTGAACGCAGAAAGAAGATGGCGGAACACATGGATCTATTTAATTAATGGAGGAAATTAAAATGGCAGCAGAATCAAATTTAAACAACAGGGCAGACATAGCAAAAATATTGAGCCTTGATTACGCATTCAAGTTCCAGGGGCAGATTGACAAAATATTGGAATGTCTTGGAGTAACTGAAAAAATCGCCATGAAGGAAGGCGACCAGATCAAGACCTACTCAGCCACAGTAACTGAGGGAAGCACCAGCATAGCAGAAGGAGATGTAATACCTCTTAGCAATGTTGAGCTGGCAGCCAACGACCCAGTGACCATAACCCTCAAGAAGAGAAGGAAAAGCGTTTCAGCAGAATCCATCCAGGCATCCGGTTATGAAGAGGCAGTAGTAAAGACAGATGAGCAGCTGCTCAGAACCATACAGAAGGGCATAAGAGCTGATTTCTTTACCTTCCTGGCTACCGGAACCGGCACAGCAGAAGGCACCAACTTCCAGACCGCACTCGCTAACGCCTGGGCAGGATGTCAGGTGGCATTCGAGGATGACGCTGTAGAAGTAGTCGCATTTGCACATCCCAATGACGTAGCAGCATATCTCGGCGCAGCGAGCATAACCGTTCAGGACGTATTCGGCATGAAATATCTGACCGGATTTACAGACGTGAAGGGCGTATTCCTTTCCAGCCTTGTAGCAGAAGGAACTTTGATAGCTACAGCAGTAGAGAATATAAAGTTCGCATACATCGACATAAACGGAAACCTGAAAGAAGCCTTCCCGGGGCTGGAATCAGACGAATCGGGATACATCGGTATCTGGCACGATGCCGTAAGCAGCAGAGCTACACTGGATTCAGTGTTCATGTCCGGCGCAACCTTGTTCCCCGAAATCCTTGACGGCGTTATAATAGCGGATTTTACGGAGTAGCAGTAACACCATCGACCTCAACATTCGATAAGAATACTGTGAACGCAGCTTATGACGATGTTGAGGTTACTGTGAGCCGTGAAGTATTGACTGCCGTTAAAATCGGTAGCAATACGGTCGATGCAGCTAACTATACATTTACTCCGGATGAATCGGACGGGGTTCTGGTAATTAAGAAAGAATACCTTGCTACTTTGGAAGCCGGTTTAACCACTTTCACACTGGTAACAGATGTGGGCAACGGAACGCTGAAGGTAACAGTGGTTGATTCCACTCCTACAGCCGACCCGGCAATGGCAACATTTGACAAGAACGCAGCAGGGGCAGGATATGTTGACGTAGAAAGCGAAATCGCCAATGGCGAAATCAGCGCAGTTAAAAACGGAGCAGCTACCGTTAATCCGGACAATTATACCGTTGTAGAAGGAACTCTGACAATCAAGAAGGAATATTTAGCTACACTTACAGCCGGTGAAAAGACATTTACGATTGAAACTGATAATGGAGACTGCACCATAGTAATCACCGTGGTGGAGACAGCTAGTGTTCTGCCAATATCAGCGACATATGATCTGAACGCAGCGGGTGAGAACCATGATGACATTGACGCAGTAGTAAGCAACGGTACGGTAAGTGCAATAAAGAATGGCGAAACCACACTTACTCCAACGACACATTACACAAATACAGCAGGAGCAATAACAGTATTAATAGCATACCTGGGAACACTGACTGTTGGAGAATATAGCTTACTCATTGAAACCGATAACGGAAATTGCACGATAGCGCTGACGGTGGAAGATACTACAGAATAGGAGGGACGTCATGGCAACACTTGATAGAATCAAAGTACGGCTTGAAATCAGCAATACAAGCAAAGACGGAATGCTTAACGAGCTTATACTCACAGCAGAGGACAGGATCATGCTGAGAGCCGGAATCGCTGTCATGACAGATGGGACACGAACCACTC
Organism: Eubacteriales bacterium; assembly: GCA_028702415.1. Classification (GTDB taxonomy): domain Bacteria; phylum Bacillota; class Clostridia; order Peptostreptococcales; family Anaerovoracaceae; genus Lentihominibacter. Next base: position 245 of record JAQVOT010000155.1, on the reverse strand, counting down.
TTCCGGCGGATCTTGCATCCATAGCCGTGGAAGTTGTCGTTAAGGCGTATAGACGAATAGAATACGAGGGTATTAGGTCCGAAAGTGCCGATACCCTCAATACGTCATTCGTTGATGACATTCTGGACGAATATTCACTGGAAATTGAGGCATACAGAAAAAACAGCATTGAGCAGGTGAGATTCCTATGAGATGGGAAAGTTTTGAATTGTGGGGAGTGACCGAAGGCAAAGCTGATGAACTTG
>JAQVOT010000154.1 GCA_028702415.1 Eubacteriales bacterium | reverse complement strand
TCCTTCTGAGCCTGCTTAACCTTGGAATTCATGAAAACCGTACATCTGGTGCCCAGATCAACAGGACCTTTCGCGAATAATGCCTCCCTGGCAAAATCCGGCACTTCCATTTGGACCGACTTGGCATATGTTTCTATGAAGGACCCACACCCTGAAGAACATGCCTCGTTAAGCATGATATTGTAGATTGCGTTGTTCCTTATTTCCATGCACTTCATGTCCTGTCCACCGATGTCAAGAATGAATTCAACCCCTGGCAGGAATTCCTCTGCGGCCTTATAATGTGCCATTGTTTCGATTTCGCCCATGTCACACTTGAAAGCGGCCTTGATAAGGTTTTCACCGTATCCGGTAACTGCTGTTCTGCCGATGTAACAATCTTCAGGCATTTTGTCGTAGACATCCTTTAACATCTCAATAATAGGAGCAATTGGCTTGCCACGGTTGCTCCTATAGAATGTGTACAGGACATTTTTATCATCATCGATGACAACAGATTTTGTTGTAGTGGATCCGGCATCTATACCTAGGAAAAGTCTACCTTTTGCCTCTTCAAAGGGCTTTCTCCTTACTGTTGCATTATCGTGTCTGGTTTTAAAATCATCATAATCCGCTTGGTCAATGAATAAAGGTTCTATTCTGGCCGTATCGGAAAGCTCGCTCTGATCAGCACTTTCGAGCTTATTCATAATCTCTTCCAGATTGGTATGTTCCTTTTCACCAGCTAGAAAAGCTGCTCCCATTGCAACAAAAAGCTCGCCGTTTTCCGGAAAAATCACATCTTCCGGATCCAGCTTAAGAGTTTCTGTAAATCTCTCTCTGAGTTCAGAAAGGAATGAAAGGGGCCCTCCCAGATATGCAACCTTCCCTCTGATAGGATGTCCGCATGCCAGACCTGAAATTGTCTGATCTACTACAGCCTGGAATATGGATGCAGCCAGATTTTCTATCCTGGCTCCGTCATTGATAAGTGGCTGTATATCCGTTTTTGCAAATACCCCGCAACGGGCAGCTATGGGATAAATCAGAGTGTGCTTCTTTGATGCTTCATTTAGTCCGTATGCATCAGTGTTAAGAAGCACCGCCATCTGGTCAATAAAAGCACCTGTGCCACCGGCACATGTTCCGTTCATTCTCTGCTCGACAGTCTGACCATAAAAAGTAATCTTTGCGTCTTCACCACCGAGTTCAATTGCTGTATCTGTTTCGGGAATAAGTGTCTCTACAGCCTTACTGCATGAAATTACTTCCTGCTCAAATGGTACACCGATAAGTTTGGCAATACTAAGACCACCAGATCCTGTAATTACAGCCTGGATTTCCTGTGCTCCAAATTCTTTATGTGCCTCTTTGATAAGTTCATGAACCATAAGAAAAGCATTTGACATATGCCTTTCATATCTGTCATAAATAATATTGTTATCATCATCGAGAAAAACAAGCTTAACTGTTGTTGATCCTACATCGATGCCTAATCTCATTATATGTTAATTATCCCTTTCCTACTTATATATAAATATATGAAACATATACCTCGTATCTTTTTGATACATTGCTTTATTCTATAACAATAGAAATGAAATATCAATCAAAAAAAAGTGCTAATTTAACAAAAAATGAGTCAGAGAGTTCCTTCTTCTGACTCATTATCTGATAAGGGTAAGTTTTCTGTTTTCTTCGATTCTTTCAAGAGAGTCCATCTCGACGAGATCGTAAATCTGAGGATCTTTCAGCAGGTGTTTCCAGACCGTATAAGTGGCTAAGATGAATCGCTCATCAAGCTTTGTTTCATCTTCAATAAGGGGACAAGAATATGGCAAATCATCGCAATTCATTATCACATGGAATATTCCATTTTCATCAATGTGTGGTGCCAATGGGAATGTTCGGCACTGTATCGGTCTGAGCTTGCGTGGACATTCCGGTGCCGTTTTGCACTGAATGAAGTATATTCGGCCCTTCCAGCTTTCGGGATAATCGTAATCTTCAGCCTGAATGCTTCCCCACTCTATCCAGTCCTTTTCCATGCCACTTTCTGCTTTTGCATCAATATGAACCTGTTCTTCTCCCGGGAGCAGATACAAGCCCAGATAGTTGTCCGCATTTTCATCACCTTTGGCAGTAAACTCCAGGTCATCGGGTTCATAATTGCAGGTACAACATATGGCATTGCACAGTTTTCCGCAATCTCCACTGATGGGACTCACCCTGTCAAGGAGTCTGTATATGGATTTATATGTTCTTTTCGAAATGTTCGTTTTCATTATTCACCAAGATGTTTTAAATCTTTCTTATAAAATGCGGCAAAAGCAATGATAAGGTAAGCCGTACCAAGTATTTCGGCAAGAGGAAATGCGAACCATACCATTCCTAGTCCAAACATTTTTCCAAAAATAATTGCCAAAGGCAGAATGCCCACAAGCTGTCTTATCAGTGAACTCCAAAGGCTGAGAAATCCATGACCCGTGGCCTGGAAAACCGATGAAGTCATTATTCCATATGAAGCAGGCAGGAAACACCAACTGATTGCCCTTAGTGCCGGTTCACCTATTGTATACATTTCCTGGCTTTCCTGAGAATTAAATATGCTGAGGAGCTGATGAGGAAATAATTGAAATACAATAAGACCTAAAGCCATTATTGAAAATGCTATTGCGAAACCCTTCTTATAGCTGTCTAAGAGTCTCTTCTTATTTCTGGCACCATAATTGAAACCCAGAACAGGCAGAACCCCCTGGTTTAATCCGAATACAGGCATAAAAATAAAGGATTGCAACCTTCCATATACTCCCATAACAGCTACTGCTGTTTCAGTGAATGAACGCAGTATCATATTCATGCCAAACTGCATAACAGAACCGATGCACTGCATCAGAATAGATGGAAATCCAACAGCATATATTTCTTTGCATATTATCCATTGCCATTTCCAACCTTTTATCTTAACCTTCACCGGATGGTTTATACCAAACAACAGATACTGCCCGAGACACATCGATAGAAACTGCCCCAATACAGTTGCAACAGCTGCTCCTGTTACACCCATTTCAGGAAATGGTCCGATTCCGAATATAAGTAATGGGTCAAGAATTATATTTGTTACAGCACCTACCATGCTGCAAAGCATTGGGAAAATCATGTTCCCTGTTGCCTGAAGTATTTTCTCTGAAATCACCTGCACAAAAATAAACAGAGACCCGATCATTATGATTGACATATACCTGGTCCCTTCTTCAACAATATAGGGCGTATCTGTCATAGCGCGCATAAGAGGGCCTGCTGCAAAAACACCCATTATGCAAAAAAATGCCCAGTTAAAAAACGACAGTCTGTATCCATGGCTTGCCGTCAGATTAGCCTCTTCAAGCCTTCTTGCTCCCAGCCTCCTGGAAATCATTGAGTTTATACCTATCCCGGTACCAACGGCAACTGAAATCATTACCATCTGCACAGGAAAAACATATGTAATCGCAGCAAGGGCATTCTCTCCAAGTCTGGATACAAAAAAGCTATCGACCACATTGTACATGGCCTGGATCAGCATCGATGTTACTGCCGGCCAAGACATAGTAATTATCAGCCTGCCAACGGGCATTGTACCCATCTTGTTTTCCTGCATCTTTTCCCCCTTATAATAAAAGCAATTATAATTATAATTAGCTACTTGATGTTTTTCCTAAACTCCGCAAGAAGTAAAACCGCCTCAAACATTTCATCCGAACACAGATCAAAAACAAGAGGAAAGTATGGCAGTTTCCCCATTTGCTGGGAAGATGCTATCATACATTTCACCTCTTTATCAAGGGGAAGGCTCAAGATATCTTCACGAGCTTTTTCGGGAACATAAATCGTTACTTTAAAAAAACCCTTCCAAATCGAAAGCCAAAAAACTGTTTTTTTGTTTTTACCGCCACGAAGGCCTGGAATTGTCAATATTTGTGCAGTATTTAAACCCACAAAATTATGCAGCTTCAGCCAATGGTTGTTCCAGAAGTCTTCTGTAAGCTGCTGGCGGAAGACCATCCGGATTTGAAGTGTATATCCTTAT
>JAQVOT010000153.1 GCA_028702415.1 Eubacteriales bacterium | reverse complement strand
TTGGAACGGACTCTTCCGTAATTATCTCTTATTTTCTTACTCATCTTCATCACCTGCCCTGTCCTTATCTAAGGAAGCTGCCATGTAAGTCTGTGCACTCGGAAACATATGCGAATATCTGAATGTGATAGTAGCCGACTCATGTCCGACACGATTTCCTATTTCTACAACCGAAAATCCCTTCTTGATGAGCAATGAAACATGGGAATGTCTTAACCCGTGTATCTTGATTCTCTCCAGGCCTGCAGCCTTTGCACCCCTGTTCATCTCATGATGAAGAATGCTTTTCGAGAGAGTAAATATCCTGTCCTCCGGCTGAAGCTTATACAGTGTCTCAAGAAAGCATTTAAGTTCTGTGTTGAGCGAATCAGGCATGTATACCTCACGTTTGCTTTTTGGTGTCTTCGGATCCGTTATCACATCCTTGCCATGAATCCTCTGATATGACCTGGTAACTTTAATTACACCTCTGCTGAAGTCAATATCCATCGGACGCAGTGCAAGCAGTTCTCCCATTCTCAGCCCGCACCAATACAAAACCTCGAAGGCATAGTAGCTCATTCCCTTGTTTGCAATCTGCTCTGCAAAGCGCTCATATTCTTCCTGGGTCCAGAATTTAATGTCACCTTCGGATTCACCACCAATTCCTCCCGCAACATTTGCAACGTTTTTCTTGAGTCCGTAGAACCTCACCGCATGGTTTAGCATTGCGCTCAGCTGCTGATGAATTGTTCTGAGATAGTCCGGAGACAGTGGCTCCCCATTCTTCTTTCTGAACTGCAAAAGCTTAGTATGCCATTCCCGTACATCTGCCGGTGTCAGCTCATTTACCTTCCGCTGTCCCATGTACGGCAGAATTTTCGTTCTGATAATATGTTCCTTTGTCAGCCATGTGTTCAGCTTAATAGTCGGCTTCATATCCTTTTCATAAATATGGTAGTAATCGTTAAAGGTCATCCCAAGATCGCAATGCTCCTGCATCTTGAATGTACTTTCCCATTCTCTGGCCTCTCTCTTCGTGCTGAAACCACGCTTGGTCTTCTGTTTTGTTTCGCCGTTGAGATCCTTGTAATATGTTCTCACTTCCCATTTGCCTGTTTTTTCATTCTTAATTACAGCCATTTCTTTCAACCTCCCTTTTACTGATTAGTACTGCTGTGGTACATTTTGTCCTCGAAAAATGCTCTGCTGACTCTGCCGCGCTGAACGAAATACCCCTGACTTTTAAGTTCTGCATTCATGCTGCGGATAATCTTATACGCCTGTCCGTTCGACACATCGAGAATATCCATAATATCCTCTGCTCTTAAAAACTGTTTTTTCTGTTCCATTTTTTTCTCCTTTCCCGCCGTAAGCGCTATTGAATTATCAATCCATTACAATAAAATTAATCTCTTGTTGATTCGCAACCGAACAGTTCCGTTCGGTTTGCTCGTTTATTGTAACCGAACATTATTGTTCGGTCAAGTCTTTTTTTGAAAAAATAGAACATTTTTGTTCGGTTTGTGCTAAAATGTATTTACAGGTCGTTATTTCAACCATAGGAGAGGATAATATGCTGGCACCGATAGAATACTCACTTGGAGAAAAAATCAAGTTTTACAGAGAGCAGAAGGGCTTAACGCAAAAGCAGCTCGCTGATGTTTGCGGAATTACTGATACCGCAATAAGAAATTATGAAAAAGGAATCAGAACCCCAGATGAGGAAACATTAAGAAAAATAAGAGACGAGCTTGATATAAGCTACTACACTCTTACCGGCAAATATGACCCTCTGGATCCTAATGCATATGCACATTTCATCATGGAATCCAGTTTTCTCTATAATGCTCGTCCAGTAGAAATTGATGGGAAGTTCGGCCTCATATTTGAAGATGGACTCGCACCTGAATCCAAAAAAAGCGGGTTTACCTGTGGGGAAACTATTAGCTTAATATTGCAGCACTGGATACAGTCACTCAAGGACTATGAGGACGGCAAAATCTCCGAGGAACAATATCACATATGGATATCCAATTTCCCTGCCAGTCTACTCAGTTATAACAAGGAAGATTTCTCCGAGGAAAACATTCTGAAGACACTGGGAATAGAATAGAAAGCACCAAAAAACGCATCACTCCGATGCGTTTTTTCAAAGTATATTGTCATTTTATTGTCATTTTGGAAAAAAGAACCCGAGAATGTTGAAATTTCAACGTTCCCGGGTTTGATACTACTATTCCCATTCTACTTAATGATACCCTGCTTAAACAAATTTGTTTAAGTTTTTGTTGATTTTGGTATTCATATGAGCATAATTCTATTAACAATTTGGGCTATGCGATTTTTTGTTGCCAAAGTGTTGCCAGAGAGATAATATAATTTGCATCATTACTATTTTACCGGTGATTGGTAAATGCTTTTTTACATTATAACATCGATCCGCTTAGAACCAATGCCTATCCAATGGGTGCAATAACTAATTCCGCACTATGTGTTTAGTCGGAAATTAATTACCGTTATATTCTATTTGGCAGCCTTTTGTGAATTTTGCCGATAACGACCCTTATCGGAATAGTTGGTGTTTTTTGAGTAATTATACGAAACAATCAAGGGCCTTTGAGGAGTCAAAAATGCATTCATCAACAATATTCATTTTAATCCATACGCCCTTTTCAACGCCAAACATAATAAAATCATTGTCGAACAAATCAATCACAGGGATTATTCCCTTTTCAGCGAAATCAATCCCGAGATATTCATCTGCTCCCAAGATTTCTTTTAGGGACAACAATCGCCAATCGTCATAAAATCTTTCACCCTGGTATGATACTATCTGTTTCATTTCCTCTGGCAGCACACAGTGATATTTTTCCTCAACTGCCTGAACAGCACTTAAATCAATAGTTGTCTTATTTAATAGTTCGAGGAATTCTTTCATTATCACGCCATCTCCTTTACTACTTTTTTCATCTCATCGAATGCAGATCCTTTTTCATGAACACCCCGGTGATCATAGTGTACGTCCGCATGAAGCGGTGTGATATTATCTACAGTGTTTTTCCCTCCCAAACTTAGTGGAATCTTATGATGTGCATCATAATAATTGCCGGCTTTTCGGATTTGATTACCATGCTTATCATATACATCTTCGGTATACCTTGGCCATTCTATCCCATTTACGCGTTCCCATTCATTGATTAATGACCGCTTTTTATTACCAAATTCTTTTCTCAATGCTTCCTGTTCCTCAACAGAAATCTTTCTAAGTTCAGAAGGATTTATCTTAAAATCGCCTAGCGTCTCCGGATACTCAGAGTTGTTCACAATGTCTTCCACATATTGATCAACAAGTGAACTAAGCCTGTCAAGTTTTTCCTCTCTAGGCAAGTCATCTTCAGCCTTTGGCTCTAACCGCTTATCGGGATCAAAATGGTCTGATGGTTTCATATCAGCCTTGTTTTTTGATGTATCCAGTCTTCTATCTGGATTAAAGCTGGTATTTTTTTTCGTTACTTCTTGCATTTTTTCTGCAACTTCAGCAGCTTTTGCTAATACCTCAATCATCTGAAACCACCAACCTCACTCCATCTCGATTGTGGAGACTTGATTAGCTAGATCACTTCATTTTACGGCTTCTTCACAATGATGACTTCGCCCGTATTGCCATTGACCGTTACTTTGTCTCCAGTCTCGATCAACGCGAACACATCGGTTTCCGGTAAGATGCATATTGTCTAATGGCATTTCCTTCGCTAACGGAAATATCATAATGAAAGGCTGGTCTATAAGTGCAGTGCAACTTCATAAGCGCTCCAGATAGCATCCATGAGGTTTCCTGCCTTGACAGCATCGCCGATATAGTGGATGCTTGGGTTGCCGTCTTCCTGTGTTGCCGCGTCCTCGGGTTCTGCAAGCTTCAGCGGTGCCGGATCATATCCGGCCGCCAGAACGACCCCATCGCATGGAATCAGTCGAGGCCTGTCCGCAGCTGCACCGCGGACCAGAACGCCTTCTTCTGTCACTTCTGCCAGGGCTGTCCCTGTCAGAATCTCAACCTTGTAGTAATTCAGCAG
>JAQVOT010000152.1:1863-4067 GCA_028702415.1 Eubacteriales bacterium | reverse complement strand
AAAGGGCAAACAAGAACCGCTCACAGAAGAGGATATTGATGCACTTGTTGATATTCTTACTGCAGAAGGAAGGCTTGTTGGCGTAGAACGCGGCAACGAAGGTGTTACAATTTTTGACGCAGGAACACTCAAGGTTCCGGTTAGATCGGGAGTTCCTGTTGACAGACAGACGGACTGCCTTATTCACGAAAGAGTTCTCATGTCAGATGCGATGGAACTCTGCCATGTTGACTATTCATACAAGCCAATCAAGGCGATTACTCCAGAAGAAGCAATGATGATGGAGCAGTGTCAGCAGACAACAACAATTCCACTCTTCTATGGAGCAATGCCTAACCTGGGACTATACACATATCCTGATGGTCCTGTGGACAACTGGTCAGAACTTCTGCCACAGGGAAAAATCAAGGAAGCAATGCAGGCACAGGAAGATGCGGCAGTAATGTGTGAAAAAGATATGGTATTCATCTGTTCAGCAATGGCTGAAGCAGGAGCTGACGGTGTTCAGTTTGACACAGCGGGAGCTGCAGGAGATGCGGACTTCCTGGCAGCCCTTAATGCAGCCAAGAAACTGAAAGAAAAATATCCTGATCTCTGCATTACAATGGGTATGGCTAATGAATTTACACTCGGAATGCATGGAAGACTTAAGTTCGAAGGCATGAAGATTGCGGGAACATATCCAGACAAGCAGGTTAAGCTTTGCGAAGCAGCAGGAGTTGACAGCTTTGGTGCAGTAATCAATACAAACTCCTCAAAATCATTCGCATGGAACCTTGCAAGATCCGTAACATATGTTAAGAACTGTACAGCAGTAGCAAACATTCCTGTACTGGTTGATGTAGGAATGGGCGTTGGCGGAATTCCGCTTACTAACGTAAATCCTATCGATGCCACTACAAGAGTATCAAAGGCTATGATGGAAATCGGCAAAGCCGACGGCTTGTAGATTGGACACGGAGATGCTTTCGGAATGGCTGCAATGCACGAAGCTTCAGCTGGATTACAGGGTGTACGAGCTGCCGGAGATCTGGTTGCACGTATGGTATTCAAAGGCATGAAGATCGGCGCAGCTAAAGAATACGTTGCTGAGAAGTTAGGATGCAGTGTTGAAGATCTGCACGATGAGTTCGCAATGAAGGAAATCAGGGAAAATCTGGATCTGGGACACATCATCATCACACCGCATGCTTCATACGGAATGGCAGCAAAAATCAAAATTGCAAAACAGCTTGATATTAAGATTCCTAGCGTTGAGAAATTCCTCGAGAAAATCGGATACTAGGTTGAGACTAGATAATTACTACTCGTAATACGAATAAAACAGAAGGCTCCGGGTAGGTGCCTGAAGCCTTCTGTAAAATCTCATTTGCCGGTAGTGATAATAAACGGACGTTATTCAATATTATTATAAAAAAAGCGAGGAGTGTCTATTATGGAAAATAATCTTAATAAGGCAGGCTTTACGAAGAAATACGATGTCGGGCTTATAGTAGTAAGCTGCGGAATCATTTTCTGTTTTGTTGCCTTTATGGCTTTAAAGCCGGAATCAACACTGAATGCTGTAAATGGTTTCTTTGACGTTATGATAAAGTACACAGGTGGATTGCTTGAAACATTCACATTTGCCGCAGTTGTCGTATCAGTATTTTTCTGTGTAAGCAGTAAATACGGAAATGTAAAACTGGGAAATTATGAACCTGAATACAGTTTGTTCAGTTATATCGCGATGATGTTCCTGGCATGTGTTGCATCATCACTTCTCTACTGGTCCTTTACAGAGTGGTGCTACTACTACGCTTCACCTGGAATCGGACTGGAACCTGAATCAACCATGGCTCTTGAAGCAGGATTGGGATATTCCTTCTTCCACTGGGGACTTTCAGGTCAGGCAATCTATGTAATAATCGCACTTGCAATTGCATATGCATATTACATCAGAAAAGTACCTTCGATCCAGACAAGTGCTGTATGTCAAGCAATGCTGGGTGACAAGGTAGGCAAGGGTGCAAAAGCTGCAACAGGAAAAGTAATCGACTTCCTGGTTATATTCGGAATCATGGGCGGTCTGGGAGTATCTCTTGGTCTGGCAGTACCGCTTACAGGAGGGGCATTGACAACCCTGTTCGGGTTGGAAATCACCTTCCCTATTCAGGTAATGATAGTACTTGTAATTGCTGCAGTATTTACATTCACTTCATTCC
>JAQVOT010000152.1:0-1853 GCA_028702415.1 Eubacteriales bacterium | reverse complement strand
TGTATTGGCCGGAATCCTTCTTCTGTGGATATTTATCCTGGGACCTACAGACTTCATTATCAAGAACGTAGCAAATTCCTTCGGATGGATGCTGGAGATATTCCCAAGAGCAAGCTTCTTTACAGATCCGATTTCGCAGAACGGATTCCCTGAAGGATGGACGCTGTTCTTCCAGGCATTCTATTTGAACTATGCTGCAATGATGGGCATATTCATTACAAAGATTTCAAAGGGAAGAACTATCAAATGTATGTCGATTTGCACACTTATCGGTATATCCGTAGGTGGCTGGACCGTTTTCGCAGTAGACAGTTCATTTTCAATGTGGACACACGTTACAGGAAAGACAGACGTAGTTGCTCTCGTAAACAGCGAAGTTGGAGAAGCGGGAATATACCAGGTGCTTGGAACACTACCTGGAGGAAGTACAATTCTTCCGGTAATCGTGCTTCTGACGATTGTAGGATTTATTGCTTCATCACTTGACTCCGCATCACTTTCACTTTCACAGACAACCCAGAGAATTACAGATAAGAACGGGGATGTTACCAGAGCCCTGAGAGTGTTCTGGTGTATAATGCTTACGCTCATTCCGCTTTCAATCATGTTCTCAGGTGCACCGTTTGCAACACTTAAGACAATGGCAATCATAATTTCAATGCCATTCATGGTTGTTGTTGCTTTCATGGGAGCGAGAACTCTTATGTGGCTAAAAGATGACGAAAAGAAAGGACTTCTTAATAAGTACAGAAGGAAAGAAGAAATCGACGTCTTTGAAGGAGACCTGGAGGATCCATATGGATACAAGGTTACTATGGAAGGCGGACGCGATATGACAAAAAATTACTCCGGAAATTAAAAAACATCTTCCTTTCAAATATTATCAGGACAGCTGCATTGCGTAGTCAATGCGGCTGTTCTGGTATATACATGTGGTAAAAATTATGAAAAACGAATATGATCTTGCAGATGGAATGAACGAAATAGTTGTAACAGAAGATGAGGTGGGGAATCTTGTCAGTGTAAATCAGGCTTTCTGCAGATGCTTCGGTGTTACTCCAGAGGAGGCAGAAGGAATGAGTATCTTCGATTTTATTCTTCCTCAGGACAGAGCCAGATGCAACGTTGAGAATGTTGTTTCACCTGAAAACCCATATTACAGAATTGAAGGCAGATCTAAAAGAGCAGATGGCAAAATTATCTGGCTTCAGTATATGGGTAGAGGTTTTTTTGACGAAAAGGGCAAAACCACAGGGTTCAGAGAGATAGCTGTTGATATAACAGAATGGAAAGAGAAGATAGATGAATCTGCTAGAGAGGTTGCAAAAGCAAACGAGTGGATTGAGAAAATGGGCTCCTTATCAGAAATCGGGGCCAATAAACGCATTGACAGGAAAACGGGCAGATTGCCCGCGGTACATAAGTTTTCAGACATATGCACACGTAACAGCAGAATGAAGGAGCTTATTTCCTATGCGAAAGCAATATCTCCTTCTAATACAACCGTACTTATTGAAGGGGAAAGTGGAACCGGTAAAGAACTGTTCGCACAGGCAATACATAATGAAAGCCTCAGAGCTGCAGGACCATTTGTGGCTGTTAACTGCGGTATTATTCCCGAAAATCTTACGGGAAGCGAATTTTTTGGATATGTTGACGGTGCTTTTACTGGTGCAGCAAAAGGCGGTAGAGCAGGAAAGTTTGAAATGGCAAATGGAGGGACGCTGTTTCTGGACGAAATAGGCGAGATGCCTCTCAGCCAGCAAGTGGCCTTGCTGAGAGTGCTTGAAACAAGAACTGTTTCCCGAATAGGTGGGTACGATGAGATTCCGGTGGATGTACGTATTATATGT
>JAQVOT010000151.1 GCA_028702415.1 Eubacteriales bacterium | reverse complement strand
AAGAATATGTTCGGGAATCCCCATAAGATTCAAGATGTCCTTGTCCCACTTGCCGGTGCTAATGTTCAGCATCATTGTTCTTGATGCCGTTGAATAGTCTGTTACACAAACACGGCCATGGGTCATCTTCCAGATAATCCATGAATCCATAGTGCCTGCCAGGACCTCTTTCTTTTCAATCAGTTCTTTTGCCTCGGGAACATTGTCTATTATCCATTTGATTTTTAGGCCGCTGAAATATGAATCAGCCATTAGACCGGTTTTTTCTCTAATCATCTGTCCGTGAGATTCTGTCAGTTCGTCTGCGTAACGAGACATCCTTCTGTCCTGCCATACAATAGCATTGTACAGAGGTTCACCGGTTATCCTGTTCCAGAGCATGCATGTTTCACCTTGATTATCGATGCCGATGCACCTTATGTCTCTTGCTTCTGCTCCTGCTATATCCAGAGCCATCTTAATTGACTCCAGAATCTTTTGCCAGATTTCCTTAGGATCATGTTCAACCCAGCCCGGATGTGGATAATACTGCGAATGCTCTTTGTAGCCTCTGGATACCTGATTCCAGTCCTCATCAAAAAGTATAGCCGTTGTTCCTGTAGTTCCCTGGTCAAGACCAAGGTAGTAGTGTTTTTTTGCCATTTTTCTGCCCTTCTTAATTAGTTGAATTCCGGGATATAACTTTCTATTTTCCCGTAATCTATATTATCAAACATGCTCTTTCTGATTTCACCTGCGGAACAAAACAGCATTTTCCTGAAGGCTTTATTCATGTGGGTATGATCGAAATAACCGCACTCCGCTGCAATTTCGGTAAGGCGTACTTCAGGTTTTTCCCGTATAATTCTTACCGCTTCTTTCAGTTTGACGATTCCCGCACAATACTTGGCAGATAGCCCAACATAGTTTTCGAACAGTTTCCCGATATATCTTGTTGTGACCCTCGTTTCACTTGCAAGTTCATCAATCTTGATGCTTCCTTGAGTTTCATATATCCTTCTGACGCAGTATTCTACGAGTTTATTTTTCTGCCCCTGCAGAATATAGGTCCTGAGAATTGTGCATATCAGTTTGAGTTTCTCGCCTATTTCCATACTCTGTCTGAGGCAGGAATTAATCTGCTTGCTTCCGTTCAGAACTTCGCTGGCTTCAAAGACTTTGCCTGTCATTTCTCCTACAGGTCTGTTCAGCAGGGAATTGTCTACACCCGGAATGAGTAATAGTAATGACACAACATCCCCATACCGGGTTTCTATCTTCCTGAGTTCATTAGTTGCTCCGCAAACGTAGCTTTTATAGTCATCACCGCGCCTAATAATAGCAATAGTCAGTCCGCATCCCGGTGTTACAGGAATAACACCTCCCGCTTCGGATATGCAGGTAAAGCTTACTATGTCAGCTGCGTAGGTGTAAAGTGGATGGCCAAACCCAACGCTATAGTGCTCAACTATGAAGCCTGTCACACCATATTCCAATTGTTGAACTTCTATAGAGTTTTCCATGGAGGCCAGACGCTGGCTGGAACTGATAACAAATGACATTGTAGTTTTCTCACCACCTTGTTGCTGGTAAATTTCGGAACAGACTTTTTTTGTCACATTTATGATAAACCCTCATTTTTCTTTGGTCAACTACCGATTTGTACTATTTATCTGGATAAAGTTTTTGATATAATTCCAAACATGTTGATTAACATGTAATATCTATAAGCTTTTATTCATCTTTATTTAAAGGAGCGTTAATACATGCAGGCACTTCAGGGAATGAGCGTCGACAAAATGGTAATAGTGTTGCCATCAGCACTGGTTGCCATGTACCTTATTATAAGTATTCAGAAGAGATTGTGCCAAAGCGACAATAAATATCTGGGGCTAATCTTTCCTGTAGTTTGTTTTATCGCATCCACCGTACTGGCTATAAGACCCCTAATAGTGGGAGATCCCGCTGAACAACCCGGATTATTGAGCTTTTGCATCAGGATGTGGCTTACATTCAATATTGCAACTATCGTATTCGGTTTCCAGTATTTGAGAGAAAGAAAGGTGAAGAAGGTTCTGTCGGAGACGGTATGTGACCCTGAAGAGGTCCCACCGAAGGAACCGGATAAATAAGTTATGTGATTTACTTTACATAAGCAATCGTTATTATTTTATTTTTATTGTTTTTGGAGGCATACTTTATGGAAAACAATGTAAAAGCCCAATCCCTAAAAAGAACCCTGGGCCTATCAGAATGCGTTACAATTACAGCCGGTGCTGTAATTGGTGTAGGTCTGTTCACTGTAGGTTCACAGATCGTTGGACTTATGGGTGCTACAGTAGTACTTGCATCTCTGATCTCATTTGTACTCATCCTTTTCCCATCCGCAATGTATGGTGAACTGGGTGCTGCTCTCCCTCTGGCTGGTGGTACCTACTCATTTGCCAAGAGAGCAATCAACTATCCGGTCGCAGTATTCGAAAGCTGGAACTATACTCTGGCTCAGATCGGTATCGGCGCATCAGAGTCAATGGCATTCTCTAACTACTTTGTTAGACTGCTGAATGCTCTCGGCATGGACATTCCTGTTGATCAGAATGACTACTCATTCATCGATCTTGTTGCCGGAAATTGCGACTTAAGCGTATTCCTGTGGAAAGCGCTGCCTGCGATCTGCCTGTTCATTCTCTTCACCGGTATTTCATACAAGGGTGTTGAACTGAATGGTAAGACTCAGAACTTCTTCATGTTCTTCTTCTGGGCTTGCTCACTGGTATGGTTTGCTACCGTTATTTCAAAGGCGGATTTCTCTGGTGTAACCGAAATGGTTGCCGGCGTTGGAATCCCTGATGGCGTTAACGCATTCGCACAGGCAGTACTGCTGGTGCTTTGGTGCTTCTTCGGATTTGAAACCATCGTTGGAATGGGTTCCGAAGTTAAGTTCCCACAGTTAACAATTCCTAGAGCTCTGCTTATTTCACCTTTCTGCGTACTGGCTGTTAACCTCTTATTCCAGTGGTTCCTTTGCGCTCTGACACCGGCAGAAAACATTCCTGATCTTTACGTATCATCGGCTCCTTATGCTTCGGCTATGGAATATGCCGGAATCGTTGGGCTCCCTCTTGTTATCCTGTGTCTAGGCATAACGCTGGGGGGTGACTTCTCAACAATGAACCCTTGTATAGCAGGCCCTGCCCGTTACATGTACATGATGGCTGTAGATGGAAACTTCCCAAGGTACTTCGGTAAAGTTCACTCTAAGTTCAAGACCCCATATAGGGCAGTTATGCTTTGTGGAATTCTTGGTATCTTCTTCATTCTTTCAGGATCAATCAAGATTGTAGCAATGATGTGTGCTTACAACCAGATTCAGTGCTACATCATCGGTTACATTTCATTCCTGATGCTCAGAAGGAAAGAGCCTGATCTCAAGAGACCTTGGAGATGTCCGGCAGGTACATTTGGTGCATGGTTCAGTATCGTTACATTCGGTATTCTGCTGATCCTGGCATACGACCCGGTTGCTATCTGGTACAACATTGCTTGGGATGCTCTCGCTATTCTGTACTATGTAATCTTCGTTCGCAAGAGACCTATCCCTCAGGAAGCTATCGACGTTGAAGCTCTGGCCCTGGCAACAGTTGAGCCAACAGCTGAAGAAAAGGTTAAGCTGGATTCACAGTACAAGAAGTGGAGAATCGGTGCTTACTTCTTCGCTATTGCTGCTGTACTGCTCTTCGCAATCTCATGGATAGCATAATTATTTGTTAAGAGGATAATAAAATGGGAAAATTCTGGGGAACAATTGTATTCATATTTCTGTTGATTTTGTCCACAGCAGGCCTTGCCGCATATGTTATGCAGAATGCCTTTGGTTATGATATAACTTTCGTGGAATTCTTCCACCTGATATTTGACAAATAAAAACAACATATCTAGGTGCCAGCGGAGCAATCCACTGGCACCTTTAATTTTATATTATTCAACATGACATACAAAAAAACGACCCGATAAAATTAAATATCAGCTATTCGGCAGTCCAGGGTTTCTACTGGACTTTTTATAGTGTGGCAGCAATTTATGTATCTG
>JAQVOT010000007.1 GCA_028702415.1 Eubacteriales bacterium | reverse complement strand
AAGACATTTACAAAAACAAGAATCATCCTTGCAATCCTGGTATTCCTCCTGTGTGCAGGGGTTGTTTTCGTGTATCTGAGCAAGGTGTTCAGCATGGGAGATTCCGATGCAAACAGGCAGACCTTCAAGGCGTTTTATGCAGAAAAGGAAAACACGATAGACGTCATATATCTAGGAACCAGTGCATCCAACAGGTACTTTATTAACCCCAAGGCATTCCACGATGAAGGCATCAGTTCATTTACACTGGCAACCATGGGTATGCCCCTTTTCTATGTACCAAATCTGATCGATGAGGTTGAGAAATCACAGGATCCGGATTTGTATATAATCGAACTGAGATGGGTGGATAAGGAAGTTGAACAGATTACCGATGCCCATATCAGGCGTGTGACCGACAATCTGAAAATGTCGGAGAACAGGCACGGTGCCATTAAAAAATCTTTTGAATATATGGGTGGCTCCAAGGGAGCTCTGGGGGACATAACATATAAGGAAGTGGAATACCTGTTCCCGATCATCAAGTACCACAGCAGACTGGCCCAGGAATCCATGACAGTGGGGGATTTGAAAATTCCCAGCAGCAGGAATGAAACAAAGGGCTATGTCATGAGCTATAACACGACAAAGCAGGTCAACCAGTTCATGTCAAGGCTGTCGGATAAAAGAGAACCTCTATCAGAGATGGCAGAGACTGCGCTGGATGAAGTTCTGGATTATTGTGATACTTTACCTGAGGACAAGCAGGTGCTTTTTGTTCTGTCACCTTATTCAGTAAAGAAGGCCCAGATGCCGAAGTTCAACACGGCGATAGATATAGTTAAGGAGAGAGGTTATGATGTTATCAATTTCAACACACCGGAAATGTATCAGGAACTCGATATAGACTGGGATCACGACTTTTATAACAGCAAACATCTTAATTTCATCGGGGCCGAAAAATACACAAACTGGCTTACAGCATATATTAAACAAAACTATAATCTAAAGGACCACCGCGGAGATGCCGTATACGATAGCTGGGAAAAGGCATATAAGATCTACAGGGATTATGTCAAGGATGGGATCCTGACAGTGGGGCATAAAGACAAAATCGGCGGTGAAGTGACTATACTGAATCAGAACAATCCCGATGCGGATAAGATAATTGATCAGTACGAGAAGAAAGAAGAATATAAAGAACAGATAAAAGAAAAGAACGGTATTGAAGATACCGACGATTCAGAATAATGGAGAAATGAAATGCGGAAGCAGATGAATATTTTCAAAGGAAGCAAAAATTACGTTGTAACAGATGAACTGATGAATGCGGTAAACGTGTCCATCGCCCTGCAGAAACCCTTGCTTATCAAGGGTGAACCGGGTACAGGCAAAACCATGCTGGCAGAGGCGATCGCCGATTCACTGGATATGCCTCTGATTATCTGGAGCATCAAATCCACAACCAAGGCCCAGGACGGATTGTATGTTTACGATACGGTTCAGAGGCTGTACGATTCACAGTTCGGCGAAGGAGACGTTAAAAATATCGGTCAGTACATCAAGCTGGGCAAACTGGGAGAGGCCTTTACTTCCCAAAGGCAGGTGGTTCTGCTGATTGATGAAATAGATAAGGCGGATCTGGAGTTCCCTAACGATTTGCTTTGGGAATTGGATAAGATGGAATTCTACATAAACGAAACCAAAGAAACCATCAAAACGAAACAGCGTCCAATCGTAATAATTACTTCCAACGCGGAGAAGGAACTTCCGGATGCATTTCTTAGGCGCTGCATTTTTCACTATATCGAATTTCCTGATGAAGAGAAGATGGAGGAGATCATACGGGTTCATTACGGAGACATCAACAGTAAGCTGGTGGCAAACGCGATGGAAGCCTTCTACAAGATTCGCGGAATGAAGGATCTACAGAAGAGACCCTCAACATCAGAACTTCTTGATTGGATCCAGGCCCTGATGGTCAGCGGGGTCAGTACAGAGGATCTTTATGAAGCCATGCCTTTCCTGGGAGTGCTGCTCAAGAAGAACCAGGATATGGAAATGTTCAATGAGATAAAAGAGAAGGGTTATTCCCTGAGAAACTGGTAATATGTTTTTAGAATTTTTTTACTTGCTGCGGGCTCGCGGTCTGGATGTTTCCATAAACGAGTGGATGACCCTGGAAGAGGCTTTGGATAAGGGCCTCGCAAAGGCATCTCTCACGGGATTCTACAGGCTGTGTCGCAGCATTTTAATTAAAACTGAATCGGATTACGACAAGTTTGATCAGGTCTTCGCGGAATATTTCAAAGGTGTTGAAACTCCCGAAGATCTGCCTGAGGAATTCTGGAACTGGCTTTCCGGCAGTGAACTGGAGAGAGCCCTTGACGATCTGGGAGACCGGGAACTGTTCGCAAAAGAGCTGGATGAGCTTTTGCGAATGTTTGAGGAGCGCATAAAGGAGCAGAAGGAAAAGCACGATGGGGGATCCTACTGGATCGGAACCGGTGGCACTTCATCAATGGGCCGTGGGGGCTACAACCCTGCAGGAATAAGGGTGGGTGGCAAAGGCAGACACAAGACTGCCCTGCAGGTGGCCGGAGAACGAAACTTCAAGGATTTCAGAGAGGATACGATCCTTGATATACGTACATTTCAGATGGCTTTCAGAAAGCTTCGTCAGTACTCATCCAGAGTCGAGAGTCAGGAAAAAGAACTTGATATCGACAAGACCGTGGATGAAACCTGTGACAAGGGCGGTATGCTCTCCCTGGCTTATGAGAGGCCTCGGAAGAATACGGTGAAAGTGCTTCTTCTCATAGATTCGGAAGGTTCAATGCTTCCATACAGCAGGCTTTGCAACAGGCTGTTCCAGGCGGTAAGCAGATCTAATCATTTCAAGGATCTGAAGATTTACTATTTTCACAACGCCATATACGACCGCTTATACACCACACCTTACTGCAAAATCCGGGATTCAGTTGACACCATGTGGGTGTTTAACAGACTGGATTCGGATTACAAGGTTATTTTTGTCGGGGACGCAGCAATGGCTCCATCGGAGCTTTATCGCCCTGGGGGCAACGCTATAATTGGCCTCTTCAACCGTGAAACGGGCATGGAATGGTTTCAGAAATTCAAGAAGCGTTTCAAGAAGCAGATCTGGCTGAACCCAATCGAGAAAAACAGCTGGGAGTGGACATATGGCGCCCAGACCATTCACGACATCGGAACAGTGTTCCCCATGTACGAGCTTTCGCTGGATGGACTGGAGAAAGGCATAAAGAAACTTCTTGCAAGATAAGAACGAATTTTCTGCAACACAAACAAATGTTTGCATTGCAGCTCAAGATATGCTAAACTGTAGATGCAAAAGCAGGCTATATGCTTGCCATTAAAGAAGTTGCATATTGTTTTCAGGAGGTGTCCTATGTCAAAGGAGCGTGAACAGAGAATACTTGAATATATGAAGAAGAATATCCGGGAGAAGGGCTATCCGCCAACAGTGCGGGAGATCTGTACAGAGCTTGGCATTAAATCCACGTCCACTTGTCATAAGGATATTGCCAGTCTGGAGGCTCAGGGATTTCTGAAGAAGGACCCGGCAAGACCGAGGGCTCTGCTGGTTGCCGATGATGATTTTGATCAACAGGGAGCGATCAGAAACGCAGTGAATGCGGGATTCGGAGTGAATCCAGGAGCTGCGTCGGATGGAGTTGAGCGTGCCGATGTGATCGATGTTCCGCTGGTTGGCAGAATTGCAGCAGGTACACCTATACTGGCTGAGCAGAACATAGAGGACAGTTTCCCGGTTCCTGCCCGATTTGTTGGAAACGGCACCACATTCATGCTGACTGTTCGTGGTGAAAGCATGATAGAAGCAGGTATAATGGACGGGGATTATATTCTGGTTGAACAGTGCAGTGAAGCCCGCAACGGAGACATGGTAGTTGCCATGGTGGATGGCTTTGAGAGCGAGGCCACCGTTAAGACCTTCTACAGAGAAAAAGGTCACATTCGCCTGCAGCCCGAAAACTCAACAATGAGTCCGATCATCCTGGACGATGTTAAAATACTTGGTAAGGTAAAGGGTGTGTTCAGATATTTCTAAGATGAAATATAGATATCCAATTTCAAAGTTTCAGTTGATTATGCTGTCGGTTATACTGGCAGCATGTCTTGTTATGCTTTTTTTGATTTTTGGAGTCCAGAAATCCCGGGTTTCGGAAAGGGTTACAGGTTTGCAGATCACACAGTTTGATAACATTGTATATGCAACCTGGGACAATACGAATATGGACGGGTATGAAATAAGGATAGAACAGTTAGACCCCTCCGGAGAAGTGGCAGGACCGGAAACAGATCCGGAGAAATCCTGGCTGGAAGCATCAAAGGATAACAGTCACAAGATCAGAAATCTTAAAGAAGGAGTGACTTACAGGATTACGGTCAGGGGTACCATTGGCCAGGATTTGTCCATGGATGACTATGGTGAGATCACGATCAAGCCACCCCAGGAAATGAACATCTCCAATGAAAACTTCGATGGCTTCAAGGGAGACAAAATTGCAGTTGATGCATCGGCTACAGGGGATATTTACTGTCATATTGCAGATGAGAAAATAGCTGTTGAGAATGAAAAGGGCGATATAAAATTTCTGGAACCTGGCCGTACAAAAATCCTTGTGGTGGCGGCAGAAACCCAGGAATTCGCTGCATCCGGGAAAGCTTTTGATGTAACCGTATATCCTGAAAAACTCCGAACACCAAGTCCGAGGATAAAAGAATTGACAGATTCATCCCTTACTCTCAGGTGGAAGGCTATAGACTTTGCAACTGCATATGATTTGGAGAAGCTTAATCCGGCAACGGGAGAATATGAAAGGGTTAAGACCGTCGATGCTCTCGGAGAAGACGGGAAAGCAATTTCGACCCTGGAGATTGCCCGGGATGCGGGAAAGTATTCACTTCAGGCAAAAGCAACAGTTCGTGATAAAACTGTGGAATCAAAAACAGGTCAGGCAATTACCGTATCAAGTGCTGCTGAGAAGGCGACAGCCTATGGTTCTTCCCACACGATCGAGACTCTAAACTCATCAAATTTAACAACATTGGCTACAATAACAGGGGGTAGCGGATGCAACATACCTCAGTCAATGAGCCTTACCGAGGACGGATATGTTGTTTCATATGTTAACAGGTCAGGTTCTAGGGGTGTGCTGATTTGCTATGACAGAAACGGCAATTACGTAAAATCCGGACCCAACGTAAGCATGGGACATGCTAACGGTTCAACATACAATCCTAATACTGACAGTTTCTATACAGTTCGTACACATAAAAGTATCAGGTCAAGTCTCTGCACGGTGTTGGATGGGGACAGCTACGGATATAAGAAGAAATTTAACCTTCCGCGGACCACATCCGGCATAGCATATGATGTTAGCAATAACAAGTACTATCTTTCCAAGGGAAACGAAATATACGTTACTGATTCAGATTTCAATGTTGAGAAGTTTATCTGGAAGAATATAAGGTACAACCATGCCCAGGATGTAGGTGCATATAATGGTGTTGTCCTCGTCTGCACATGGGTCAGTGGCTCAAAAAGCTATGTTGATTGCTACAGAGTTTCCGATAAGCAGTATCTGGGAAGTTTCTCGGTCCCAATTGGGGAAATTGAGAGCGTGGTTGTTGATGACGGGTATCTGGTTTTGCTGGTGAATTCCATGGGAACAAGCAGAGACCATATATACAGAACAAAAGAACGTATTTCATTCAACTAGGAGCGGAATACGTTCTTTATTTTATAACCAGCTGATTTATTTAAATCCTTGGAGCCGCATACATAAACGGCAATGTTAATCTACAGAACCGGTAGTGTGGAACCCCCATAGGGCATTATGATTATGCTTGCATCCCGGCCATGTTCCCTCAGGGCGTCCAGTATAGCGGTCTGCAGGTCATGATAGGGTTCAAGGAAAATTGATCTGACGAAGTCAGGATCCATTTCGGAAACCAGCTTGATGTTTGCTCTCTGCAAAACCATTGCTATTGCTGCCGCCTTGTGGCCACCCAGTTTGAAGTCTTCTCTAACACGTTTTATAAGGTCTTCCGGTTTATCGGCTTCAGTAATCCATTCTTCAAAGGTCTTCTGCCCCAGGCCTTCGGGACAGGCACCCACCAGAATGATGGTTCCCCCATCCTTCACCGCATGTTTTGAATTATCCAGGGCCTTCTGTGTCTGGTACAGATTAAGATCCTTCGGTGCACCGCCCTGGGATACGATTACTATATCTGCTCTCTCCGGAATATCAACTTTATACAGGCTATCCAGAAATTCACATCCCCTGCGGTGTGCTTTTATTACACCTCCGGCCACTGCATGAATTATCTTCTTGTGTTCATCAAGAACAACATTAACGATGAAATCAATGTTGCAGATACCGGCAGCTTCTTCCAGATCTTCTCTCAGGGGGTTACCATCAAGTTTTCCGGCACATGCATTCTCATCAACCATCATTGAGTGGTTTGCCTGGATTGCTTCAGGTGTTGAGGCACCGGGCATCAGTGCCTTGATTCCCCCGGAATATCCTGCGAAATAGTGATACTCGATATTGCCAAGACATATTCGTCTGTCGGCTTCAGCAACAATCCGTGTAATATCTATAGGCGTTCCTCTCGAGGTGACCCCCATGTGAATGCAGTCCATGGGGTTGCTGTCTACGCAGCTTATTTCGTAATAAGCCTGTTCCCCGGCAAGATGGAGTTTTTCTTCCTCAGTATGGGGTCTGTGACTTCCAAGCGCAAAAACAAGACTGATGTCGCCAGCCTTTGCACCTGCTGTATAGAGCTCATCCAGCACATGTGGAACCACATCCCATGTTGGCATGGGCCTGGTGATGTCGCTTGTGATGATTACGATCTTCTCGCCGGGCTGAACCATGTCCCTCAGCTTATGAGCGCCGATGGGCTCAGCCAGTGCCTCCCTGACAATGGAAGGTGCATCTGATGCTGCCGGGATCTCTTGGCTGCCTTTGCGAGAAATTTCATTGGGCTTTAATAATTTAATTATGTTGTTTTCAGGCACATCTGCGGACTGAAACCCGCTGCCATATCCGAGTTTGATTTTCATAAAAAGATTATAGCACATTAAAAGACGGCTTCAAAGCCGATGATGAAGCCGTCCTTATGTTCATTCAGATTAAGCTTTAAGCTTAGATCATAGCATCTACTGCATCCAGTACCTTGTCTACGATCGGCAGCTGTTCTCTCAACTGATCTTCAGTGATGATGAGCGGAGGAGTTACTACGAACATGTTCTCGTGTGAATATGTCCAGAATCCATCAGCCTTCAGCATTCCCAGGATTTTAGGCATAATGCCTTCAGGGTCCTTGCCGAAAGGAACCAGGGGTTCTCTTGTAGCCTTGTCCTTAACCAGCTCGATTGCTGAGAACAGACCGATGTGTCTTACCTGACCTACGCAAGCGTGCTTTTCAGCAAAGCCGTCCAGGATGTCTGCCAGAACTTTGCCTGTAACCTTGATCTTGTTCTCTACGTCCTGATCCTTGTATTCCTTGATCGTTGCAACTGCAGCAGCACAACCAAGTGGATGGGCTGAGTAAGTCAGTCCGCAACCCAGTGAAGTATTGTCGAAGAACTTAGCGATTGCAGGGGATACTACCACGCCGCCGATAGGAACATAACCGCATGTTACACCCTTGGCGAATGTGATAATATCAGGCTGATATCCGAAGTTCATGTAAGCAAATGCTTTACCTGTTCTGAACCATCCTGCCATAACTTCGTCAGCTACCATCAGGATTCCATACTTGTCGCACAGCGCTCTTACACCCTGATACCACTTAACCGGAGCAATAAGTACGCCGTTTGAACCTACTACTGATACCAGCCAGATTGCAGCGATCTGTTCAGGTCCCTCGTACAGGATCTGATTTTCCAGCAGTTCCAGATAGAAATCTGCAACTTCGTCATCGTTTGCAAACTTGCAGGCCTTAGGTGCTCTGTAAGCATAAGGTCCATCATATTTTACGTAACCAGGGCCTCCCGGCTCGTTGAAGAAGTGTCTAGGTTCGCCGGTAAGCATACCTGCACCTGCGGATGAACCATGATAGCATCTGTACTGTGAGAAGATTTTCAGCTTGCCTGTGAACTGACGAACGATTTTGATAGCGTTTTCGTTTGCTTCTGCTCCTGCGTTAGTGAAGAATACTTTTGATCCTTCAGGGAAACCGGACATATTTACTATTGCTTCAGCAGCGTCTGATCTGCAGTCGATAGCAAATCCTGGACCCATGAAAGGCATCTTATTAGCCTGTTCAACGATAGCATCGATGATAGCTCTGTTTCCGTGGCCAAGGTTTGAGTTAACCAGCTGTGATGACATATCTGCATACTTCTTGCCGTCTTCGTCCCAGAAGTAAATTCCTTCAGCCTTGGTTACTACGATAGGGTTCAGTGCCCCCTGAGCGGACCATGAATGAATATTATACTTTAAATCTTTATCTCTAATTGCTGACATTTCTATATCTCCTTTTCTCGTTTATGCATCAACTTTAGCGATTACTGATGCGTCGATGAAGTCTTCAACCTTTTCCGGCTTCCAGTTAGGAATTTCTCTTGAAACATATGTGTAGTTCAGAAGGTCTGCGAATGTTGCGTTGTGTGACAGTGAGTTTCCGCCCCAAGTTCCGCAACCCAGAGTCATTGATACAGGGAATCCGCAAGTCCATCCACCGGAGTTAACGAGGCACTGTGGCTGGTTAACAACGCACTTGGTTACAGGAGCAATCATAGCGAGCTTCTCTACGTCTGCAGGATCGTCAGTGTGGATACCGCAGCTGTGGCCCTTGCCCTGATAATCCAGACAAGCCATCAGCTTAGCGATTGCGTCGTCAAGATCCTTAGCCTTCTGTATACCTGATACAGGTGAAAGTTTTTCCCCACCAAATGGGTGCTCAATTGATGCGCCCTCTTCCGGAGCCATCAGCACGCATGTTCCTTCAGGAACATCAAAACCGGCGATTTCAGCGATTTTTTCAGCACTCTGAGCAACGATTGCTCTGTTCAGCACGTTATCGTTAGGAGTGTTCGGCCACATAGCTTTCTGCAGCTTCATCTTTTCTTCATCGCCCTTAACCATGTAAGCACCGTGAGCTTCCATTTCCTTAATGAATTCATCATAGCAGCTTTCGAATACGATGATGTTATTTTCTGTTGAACATGAAGTAGCGTTATCGAACTTCTTTGATCTTGTGATCAGCTCAGCAACCTGACTCATTGGAGTTTTTCCTGTTACGATTGATACGCAGTTACCAACACCAACGCCGATAGCAGGAGTACCGGATGAGTAAGCTGTTTCTACCAGTGCTTCGCCGCCGGTTGCCAGGATGAAGTCACACTGCTTCATCAGTTCCTGTGAAGTTGAAAGCTTAACGGCTTCAGGTTCACAAGTCTGTACCAGATCCATTGGATATCCCAGCTTGTCAATGACTGCTCTGATTTTATCAACAACGAATAGGTTCAGCTTGCTGCACTTAGGGTGTGGAGCAAGGATGATAGCATTTCTTGTCTTAAGAGCCATGTTTGACTTAACGATAGGAGTAGCTTCGCCGTTTGTTACAGGCATGATACCGGCAACAACGCCCATTGGCTTAGCATAAGCCTGCATGCCGGTTTCCTTGTTTTCTTCAACCAGTCCTACAGTCTTCTTATCTTTCATCTGGAGGTATGAGCCCCAAACCTTACCGATAATCTTTGCCTGCTTGTCAGCCGCAATACCCATGCCTGATTCTTCAACCAGCATCTCAGCAAACATCTTGATGTTTTCCGGCTTAGTCATTTCATAAGTAACAGCTGCAGTCATCAGGTCGCAATCTTCCTGAGTGAAGTTCTCGGCAACTGCCTGAGCCGCTCTGGCTTTTTCTACTAAACCTGCAACGTATTCCTTTGCATTAAAATCTGCCATTTTTTTAGTTCCTCCTTTTTTAATATGTGAAAAATGGTTAAACTTATTCAGTGGGTTAGCCCACTTTTTAATGTGCGGGCCCATCAGAACCCGATTTATATAATACGCAAAGCCCGTGCCAAGTTTTCCCAGAGGAGGGCAGGATAGCGGCAGAAGCCATTGTATCAAGGGATTTCCCAGTATTAAAAAATTAAATATGCAAAAGTATATTGCCTACGAAACTACACGAGCGATACAAAAATGTATCGCTCGTGATAATTTACTCAACATTAAGGCAATACACCTTGAAATAAATAACAATAGCAGTGTGATACAAAATAGTATCACTGATACGATAATGTATCACACCTGGATCGATGAGTTTTGTGAGTTTTGGGGACGTGTACCGCGACTCATTTGGTCAATCCATACTTATTCAATTTACGTACTATTGTAGGCTGGCTAACCTTAAGCACTCTGGCGATTGCCCTGGTGGAGCCGTAGCTTTCCAGAGCCTGAGCTAGGATTTCCTTCTCGGCTTTTTCCAGGGCAGTAGCCAAAGAGATGTCTGTGGCTACAGGGTTTTCATCAGCAGCCTGTTTGATGAAGATAAATATATCTTCTTCATTAATCACGTTGTGTGACGTGGTGATAACCAGTCTTTCAACTATATTCTGCAGTTCCCTGATGTTGCCGGGCCACGGGTATTTCAGAAGAACTGAAAGTGCGTCATGATTAATAGACTTGTTTTCTCCCAGGTCACGGTTGCATTTTGCCAGGCTTCTGTGAATTAGAGGTATGATATCATCCGGTCTCTCTCGAAGAGGAGGAACATTTATTGGCACAACATTGAGTCTGTAGTAGAGGTCATCTCTGAATCTGCCTTCCTTAACTCTCTGCTCCAGATTTCTGTTAGTTGCGGATACTATACGCACATCGATAGGGATAGCCTTGGTGGAGCCAACCGGAGTAATCCTCCTTTCCTGGATAACCTGAAGGAGTTTTACCTGGAGGTTGAGGGGAAGTTCGGATATTTCATCCAGGAATATGGTTCCGCCCTGAGCAGCCTCAAAAAAGCCCTTCTTTCCTCCGGCACGTGATCCCGTAAACGCTCCTGCAACATATCCGAAGAGTTCGGATTCGATCAGATTTTCCGGAATGGCTCCGCAGTTAACGGTAACAAAAGGTCCTTTATAGCGATTACCTTCATCGTGAAGAGTTTTGGCTACAAGTCCTTTGCCAACACCTGACTCACCCGTAATCAGGACGGTGGTATTTACAGATGCCAGCCTCTTGGTAAGTTCAACAACGTGCCTCATGGCTTCTGAATCTGAAACCAGATCACTTTCATCAAGATTGATTTCCTTCATTCCCTTCAGATTTTTCGCCTTGAGAAGAGCACTTGTGGTATATATCGAATCATCTGAAGTGGTTGAGATATGAGTTATGTCTCTGGACGCAGTAATAACTAATGATATTTCACGATCGTATTTATTGCTTCCTGCGCGAAGCCAGTTTTCATCCGAAAGGGGAAGGAAAATAGGGGTGCCTGTGGTAATGAGGCGACGGCCATGTCTGTTCTCATGTATTATTGTAAGTTCTCTGTGCTCTTCCAATACACGTTTCGTAACAGAAGGTGAGAAGATTCCGGATTTTTCCAGGTCGTCCACGCTTTTGCCAACGATTTCTTCAAAATCAACGTTATACAGTTCTTCACATGCATTATTGCACCACTGGCAGATGCCATCAGCGTCATCTATGAAAATCGCGTCTGTAATGGTGTCCAAAATCGGAAGCAGCTGATCGAAGGTTAAAGATGTGTAATTAAAATTCATATTGTTTATTCTCCCGAGCATAATAATAGTGTATGATATGATAATACATGAGACAATAATGTGTGATACAATAATGTATCAAAATAATTATACTTAATGTATCGGGCATTGACAAGTTTAAAAAATACCCCTTGCAATCCCATTCCCCCTATGATAATATACACGAGGTAGTAAGCAGAAGTTATCCGCTTCTCACCTTGGTAGCTTGGGCCACCGGGTTAATATTGTAAATTACCTAAATGGTTTTTATGAGCGCGGATACTTTTGTGTCCGCGCTTTTTAATGGTTTGCCTGCTTTTGCGGCAAGTCAATGATGGAGCGAAATGCCGCGGCGGAGCGGCGATGTACGGAGGAGGTACAAAGAAATAGCAAAAGAAGCTTTAATAAACGAAGAAATTCGTGCTAGGGAACTGAGAGTTATTGCTGCTGACGGTGAGCAGCTTGGAATCATGAGCCGGGATGATGCCCTGGATCTGGCGGAGCAAAAGTCCCTGGATCTGGTTTGCATCTCGCCAAAGGCTGATCCCCCTGTCTGCAAGATTCTTGACTATGGCAAGTTCAAGTATGAACAGCAGAAGAAGGAAAAAGAGGCCAAGAAAAAGCAACACACAACTCAGGTTAAGGAGATGAGACTTTCAACATTTATTGAGGATCATGACATTATGGTCAAGGCTAAGACCGGAGCGAAATTCCTGAAGGAAGGAGACAAGCTCAAGGTTTCGCTGCGATTCAGAGGTCGTGAACGTGACTATGTTGCCAGAGGATTGGAAGTCATGAAGAAATATGCCGAGGCCGTTTCTGAAGTGAGCAATATTGAAAGTAAGCCGAAGATGGAGGGCAGGAGTCTGACAATGGTTCTCGCACCAAAGGGCGATAAAAAGTAGCCCTTGGCTATTTAATATAAGTCAAACAATACATTTTATATAGGAGGAAATTATGGCAAACAAGATGAAGTCTCATAGAGGGGCATGCAAGAGATTCAAAGTAACAGGTTCAGGAAAAGTTAAGAGAAACAAGGCATACAAAAGTCACATACTTACCAAGAAGAGCCAGAAAAGAAAGAGAGGGCTGAGACAGTCCGCTATATTAACCAGCGCAGATCAGAATAGAATCAAGGAAGTTCTTAGTAAGTAAGGGGGTATTGAAATGGCAAGAGTAAAAAAAGGTGTAAACGCACACAAGAGACATAAGAAAGTATTGAAGATGGCGAGAGGCTTCTATGGTTCTAAGCACAGCACGTTTAGAGCAGCAAAGCCGGCAACTATGAGGGCTCTCAGATCAGCTTACGTTGGACGTAAGAACAAGAAGAGAGACTACAGAAAACTTTGGATCACCAGAATAAACGCAGCAGCAAGAATGAATGACATGAGCTATTCAAAGCTTATGGGCGGCCTGAAGGCAGCTAACATTGACATCAACAGAAAGATGCTGTCAGAAATGGCAATCCACGATCCTGCAGGCTTTACTGCAGTTTGCGACGCAGCAAGGAAGGCACTATAAGAATCCATTAGAATGAGTCACCAGGGTATAGTGACTCATTTTTTTGTGCTATAATCTATCTATGAGAAAAAGCAGGAAACTTACAATTGGAATACTGGCTCACGTTGACGCAGGAAAGACCACATTGTCAGAGGCTATGCTCTACCGGGCCGGAGCGATTCGTCAGCTGGGCAGGGTGGACCACGCCAGCGCTTTTCTTGATACTGATGAGCAGGAGAAAGATAGAGGGATTACTATCTTCGCCGGACAGGCCGCCTTCGCCTTGCCTTTGCATGATGTGACTCTTCTGGATACGCCGGGTCACGTGGATTTCACGGCGGAAATGGAGAGAACTCTGGGTGTGCTGGATTATGCCATTCTTGTCATCAGCGGCAGGGACGGGGTTCAGGGACATACCGCCACGCTGTGGAAACTGCTTGAAAGATATAATGTACCCGCTTTTATTTTTGTGAACAAAATGGATGCTGAGGGTACGGATGCAAAAGCGATCCTGCAGGATCTGAAGAGCAGCCTGGCTGACAGCTGCGTTGATTTTACCGATCTGTCTGACCGGTACGAAGAAATTGCAATGTGCGATGAAGGGCTCATGGATGAGTTTATTGAATCCGGAAGCATCTCGGAGGAAGATATTTCCCGGGCCATTGCTTCGCGAAAAGTTTTTCCATGCTACTTTGGCTCAGCTCTTAAGCTTCAGGGCCTTGATGAGTTCATGGAGAGCCTCGACAGGCTGGTGCTTACATCCTTTGATGAAGAAGCGGAACTGGTCATCAGACCTTTTAAAATTACCCGTGACAAGTTGGGGGAAAGGCTGACACATATCAAGGTGGTCAGCGGAACCTTGAGGGTGCGGGATACTATCGGTGAAGAAAAAGTAAATCAGATAAGGATATATTCCGGCAAGAGTTTCACTACCGTGGATAAAGCTGTGGCCGGAACTATCTGTTCTGTGACAGGGCTTTCCGAAACGGAGGCCCCGGGGGTGCTGTCTCAGGCCGTAATCTCATACAGCGTGATTCTGCCGAAGGGTATAAATGTTCATGATACATATGTGAAATTCAGGCAGCTTGCGGAGGAAGATCCTCAGCTTCAGATTAACTGGAGTGAGCAATTGCAGGAGATTCAAGTGAGGCTCATGGGCCAGGTGCAACTGGAGGTGCTGGAGGAGTTAATAAGTCGCCGGTTCGGGATTCAGGTCCGCTTCGGTGAGGGAAGAATCGCCTACCGTGAAACCATCGCAAAACCCGTACTGGGGGCAGGGCATTATGAGCCTCTAAGGCACTATTCGGAAGTACATCTGCTTTTGGAGCCGCTTCCTTCAGGCGAGGGTATGCAGTTTGATACGGCGGTAAGCGGCGATGTGCTGGATACAAACTGGCAGAGACTTATCCTGCAACATCTGGCTGAGAAGGAGCACGCGGGGACTTTGACCGGGTCGCCTATTACGGATATCAAGATTACCATTGTTGGCGGGCGGGCACACGATAAGCATACTGAAGGTGGAGATTTCAGACAGTCTACATACAGAGCGATCCGCCAGGCCCTAAGAAAGAGTCTTGCGGCAGGGGACATGGTTCTTCTGGAACCCTGGTATTCATTCGAGCTCTATGTTCCTAATGACATGGTAGGACGGGCGATGGCTGATGTCCAGAGAATGGGTGGAAGCTGCCAGGTTAGGGCCATGGGTGGTGACCGGAGCGGTGCTGCCGGAGTATCAGCGGGGATTTTTGCTGAAACCTCCAAGGCTGCTGCACTTACAAAACTCACCGGTAAGGCACCGGTATCAGAGATGAAGGATTATGTTATAGATGTAGCATCATATACCAAAGGTTATGGCCGTCTGACTTTGCAGTTGGCAGGCTATGAACCCTGCCACAACCGGGATGCTGTTGTATCTGAAATTGCCTATGATGCGGATCGGGATGTAGCAAACACGGCGGATTCAGTTTTCTGTTCTCATGGTGCAGGGCACAACGTTCCTTGGGATGAGGCGGATGCCATGATGCATGTGAGTCTTCGGATGAATGATGTTATGGAATCCCATAGCGGTGGTGATGATTCCGGGTTCCGGGGCAAGTCTGGTTTTGCATCTGCGGAGGATAAAGATCTGGAGAGGATATTCGATAGAACTTTCAATGTCGGTAGCTCAGTAAAGGGAGGAAAGAAACCGAGCATCGAGGCCAGAGAATTTGACAGCGAACTGGAACGCAGAAAAAAAGAAGAGGAGAGAAAACGCAGAGCACTTGAGATGGAAAGGCATCGGGAAGAGATGGCTTTGCCTGAATATCTGCTGGTGGATGGGTACAATATTATCTTTGCCTGGGATGAGCTGAAGGAGCTGGCTAAGGTTAACATCGATGCGGCCCGGGAGGCTCTGATTGAGATTCTATCAAATTACCAGGGTTACAGAAAGTGCGAACTGATCGCGGTATTTGACGCCTACAAGGTCAAGGGTGGTCGTCGACATGTGGAAAAGCACGACAACATTACAGTTGTATACACCGGCGAGTCCG
Organism: Eubacteriales bacterium; assembly: GCA_028702415.1. Taxonomy (GTDB): domain Bacteria; phylum Bacillota; class Clostridia; order Peptostreptococcales; family Anaerovoracaceae; genus Lentihominibacter. The sequence goes on along the minus strand of JAQVOT010000007.1, from coordinate 489 downwards.
AGACTGCGGACACATATATTGAGCGAACCACATACCGGATGGCGGGAAAGAATGAACCTGCAAATGAAAGCGGTAATGCGATGAATAAATCCCGGAAATACCGGGTTAGAGTTGCTACCTCCGACAGGATGGAGCAAACCATAATCATGGGCAATGACGCCTTCAAGGTCTCCGCTGCCGACTTCAGAAAAGAGGTGGAGCAGGTGGACGCGGAAATAGCGGAGTTCATCAGGAAGCTGCAAAGACAGAACGCCATGGATAATCCTAACAAACTTGAAATACCGGACATCAGATAGTTCTTCACATGAACTACACTGGCAAATAATATAATTCGACATAGGAAAAAAATGACAACATAACGGAAAAATGTCATCGATGGAAAAGGAGAAAGCATGAAGAGAGTTTTTTGGAAGAAGAAAATAGGCGTAGTTGGAATTTGCGTAATTACCATGACGAGCATCTTGCTTGGGGGATGCGGAAGCAGTTCCC
>JAQVOT010000150.1 GCA_028702415.1 Eubacteriales bacterium | reverse complement strand
GCTCAAGAGACGTAATAGCCATCAAGGACCACAAAAAAACGGGTTTGCGAATACCTCTTTTTATCAAGAAAAACGATGCAGAAGGCACAGATTTTTATTATATGGGAGATTGTATCCCATATGATTATATCCCAACAAAATCTTATGACAACAAAGGCAGAAGCCTTGACATCGTAAATATAAAGTTCAACATGGAAGATGAAGTCGATGAATATATTTTTAACTATTTAGAAAGTTGAACCGGATCATTCAAAAAAATGTTTTTAAACCAAACCAAAACTTCGCACCTTTTTCCGGTGCGAAGTTTTGGTTTAAAAAGGAGTCTTATGGCTTTATTTTTCCCTATACAGCTCTTACAGTTTTTTTATCTTGGTCTCAAGGGTGATCCCAAGTTTCTCCGCATACTCGAAGTACTGATCCACCTGTTCATAAGAAAGCATGTCCGATGAGATCAACCCATGCTGATGGAATTTATCATTGGCAAACATCTTCGTGAACAGAGCGCCTCCCTGTCCGGTCAAATACATTTCAGCTGTTATACCGGCTTTTTCAAATGATTCCGCAAGTCCGGGAGCAAAGACATGGGTCTCCACCATTACATCTTCGCCGTCTTTTTTGCCTATGGCTTCTATTACCATGCAGCCCGTATCCATAACAAGCCCTTCATCAAGGATCTCTTTTATCTCCTCTTTGTATTTCGGAGCCGGCGGTATGTGTTTAAGCACGAGATCAAATGGTACGACCTTCACGCCGTTTACTTCCTCTTCCTCATGGGACAAAAGTCCGGCCCGGTACAAGGGCTTTGAGAATTCAACTCCCGCACCGCCGTATTTGAAATTTATGTTACTGGCGCCTTTAAAATATTTTTCTCGATTGAACCAATAATGGATGGGTTCGTCATGACAGTGCTCCGAAAGAGTTACGGGGTGGCCGAGACCCATATAATCGTATTCTCTCTTTACGGGAAGTCCGAAGGCTTCGGTCCTTATTATCTTACCGTCTTTCACCGCATAGGCTTCATTGCTCATGTCAGTAAGGGCTGTGATAGGCGACCACCAGAAGGGGATCAGTCTTTTAGCTTCCACACCTTCATATACCAGATTATTGATAGTCTCACAGGTATCAAGATGCCTTACGGCATTTCTTGTGGCTGCACAGATCAGTCCCGGAGCAGATCCGGTCCCTATGATGGCGGTTCTGTTTATCGCCTTGAATTTAGGACCGTATGCATCATAAAGGATCCTGACACTTTCTATCCAGTCTTCATGTAGCGCATCTGTTGCAGCAAAATCCTGATAATTTGCTCTGACCTCCAGAGCCGCTTCAAGAACGTTCTGATGACATTCCAGAGGAAGTCCGTTCACTATCAGATCTGCGCCGTTTGCTGCTGCCACTATACTTGCCCTGTCATGGGCATCCACTCTTACACCTTCTGCTTTGTCCAGTTCGCTTACTAGAGTATCGACAGCTTTCTGATCATAATCGGCACAGATTATAACATCGACGTTTTTTTCTTCGTTCATCATCTTTGCAACAGTGGATCCCTGTGCTCCCACTCCCAGTATCAATATTTTTTTCATAAATTTCACCTCAAACTCTTGATGTTTTGTTTGTCTAGATCTAATTTCTTCGGTTCTACTATTCTTGCTATGAGCATACTCCCTATAGATATTGCTATAAACACTATTGCTACTATTTGTATGGCATTTACCATGCCCTCAAAATCCGAAAGGAATCCGGTGCCGTAAGTTTCAAGATAATAGTCCGGTCCCCATCCTCCTTCAAACCATTTGAGCCACGGAACTGCTATCAGCCCCATTGCTCCAATCACTGCAAATATGAAAGATACTCTTCTCATATCTCCAACTGCCAGTTTAGTCTTCGGATTCACCGGGAACATTTCCGGATCTTTCTTTGCCAGACCTCCATATCTCCTCTTCCAGATAAAATACATTATGGGTCCGGTGGTGATGCCCAACATACCGCCGATAAAATAGTCCGTTCCGTTTATAAAGAAGGCTATGAATGCAACAAGGCAGGGTATAGTGCAAATTATGCAGAAGAATTTATACTTGAACGGGAGTCTGAATTTATATTCCTGTGTCGGTATCCTTTTTCTAAGTATCATGGCAGATATAAAGATCATAACGTATGAAGACACTAGCAGAAACATATCTATTATTATTACGGATGTGAAGTCAAACTGACAAAGTATAAGATTTACTACAGCAACGGTGATTACTGTCACATAGGGGACCCCATGTTTTTTATCGCATTTGACCAGTATGGGCGGAGCCAGATAATCGTCAGCCAGAGCGAAGAATCCTCTCGACCCGGATGCTATATATGTATTGTACAGCGAACAGTTTGACAAGACGGCCACAAAGACAAAGAACACTCCGAAACCGTACCCCCAGTAATTGCCGAGCACCATTGGAAAGCTTATATCTCCCGCTTCTGTGCCCCATTTGTCCCATTCTCCCATTGATCCCAGAGATGCGATGGTCGGGACTATATATGCAGCCATTATAGCAGGCACTGCCAGTGCCTGGGCTATAGGGATGACCCTCTGGGGATTATCTATCTCTTCAGCCACCGTTGATATGGATTCATATCCCGAATAAAGCCACATTCCTATGGCGATGCCCATGCCAATGTAATAAACCCAATCAGCAAAGGGTATTCCCGAAACACCCATGATCGTTCCGTCGGCCGTGAAAGGCACCAGCGGATTTTGAGACCAGTTCGTAAAACCGCATATTGAAACAAGAATAAATGCGAATATAACGACAAGTGATATTATGGTACTGACTACTCCAACATCTTTGATACCTCTCAAATTGATAAAAGTAAATAATAATATCATGCCGACTTTCATTGCTGTTTCAGCAGCCCATGACATATCCCACATCATGCCCACATAACCGGCAGCCAGTATTACATAAAGAGTGTTGTCAATATATATGGATACCGTTCTCCACCAGCCTGACTGGAATCCCCAGAATTCTCCCAGGGCCTCCTGTACCCATTTGTAGTATCCGCCCTCCTGGGGTCTTGCGGATCCCAGTTCGGAAGCGGCAAGTCCCATGGGTGTGCTCCATATGAATGGCAGAACGCAAAGCATAACTATGGTAAGCCCGGGACCGGATTCAGGAATAAGTTCTGCTATACCGAATCCACCGCCGCAGCAGAGACAGAAAATCATGAAGAAGACAGTCAGACTTCCTACCTTTCTGCTTTTGAGGCCGTGTGAGCTGGCAGTACTTAATTTACTGTTTACATTACTCATATTTTTTCCTCCGTTTAATCAAGGACCCACGAATAGTGTCTGCAAGGATCCTGATCCCCTTCACTGTTGAAACATCATCCATATTGGAAAAGTTCAGCCTAAGTTCGTTTGATTTCCTGTTGTCCGGATAGAATGACGTCCCGGGCATGAATGATACGCCGTTTTTTTTCGCTTCTTTCAGCAGTTCTACGGCGTCCATGTCGCAGGGAAGCTTCAGCCATATATAAAGCCCGCCCTTTGGTGTGTAATACTGAACTTCGTCGGGGATCTCTTTTTTTATTGCATCAAGCATTGTGTCCCGCCTATGCTGATATATGGCTTTGACACTATTGATGTGGGTACTTATATTCTTTGTAATAAGATAATCTGCCGCCGCATATTGAGCCAGAGTACATGAAGAAAGGTCCATGGTGTTTTTTAAAAGCAGGAATTTGCTTATCAGCTTTTTCTTTGCACACATCCATGCGATCCTGAGTCCCGGGCAGAACACTTTTGAAAGTGTTCCCAGATAGACTATCTGACCCTTATCATCAAAGGATGCCAGAGGAGGCAAAGATTTTTCCACATATGTGAGCTCCGAATAAGCCGCATCTTCAATTACCGGAAAGTTCTCTTCGGATACGACCCTTACAAAATCTTTTCGTCTTTTTACCGACCATGTTATTCCTGTGGGATTCTGATTATCGGGACATACTACTATCATTTTTATTCTGTCTCTGAATCTCTTTATTTTTTCTTTCAGTATGTCCAGATCTATTCCATCTTCATCAAGGGGAACAGGTTCAAGCTGCG
>JAQVOT010000149.1 GCA_028702415.1 Eubacteriales bacterium | reverse complement strand
CAGCAACATCCTTCAAACATGTAAGTCCCACATCAGCAGCAATAGGCAGACCCCTTACAGATAAAATGAAGAGAGCTTATTTTGTTGAGGATATTGAAGGTCTTGATGATTCACAGATTGCCTGCGCATATGCCAGGGCAAGGGGCACGGACAGACTTTGCTCCTTCGGAGATTTTATTGCCCTTTCCGATATATGCGACGGGACAACTGCCCGGATAATCAGAAGAGAGGTTTCCGATGGTATTATCGCACCGGGATTCACAGAGGAAGCTCTGGAGATTCTCAGCAAAAAGAAAAACGGAAACTACGTTGTTATTGAAATGGATTCTGACTATCAGCCTGCTGAGCAGGAAACACGTCAGGTATTCGGAATTCATTTCGAACAGTCTCACAACAGCATCAGGATAGACAGAAGTCTCATGGAGAACATAGTGACTGCAAACAAGAACCTGCCTGATGACAAGATAGAGGATATGATTCTGGCAATGATAGCCTTGAAGTACACCCAGTCAAACTCGGTGTGTTTCGCCAGGGACGGTCAGTGCATAGGAATCGGCGCGGGACAGCAGTCGAGAATTCACTGCACGAGACTTGCAGGAGGCAAGGCGGACACCTGGTATCTCAGAATGCATGAGAAAGTGCTGAATCTGCCCTTTAAGGACAAGCTTCCGAGAGCGATCAGAGACAATGCAATCGATGGATACATTAACGAATACGAAGAGGATGTTTGTGAAGAGGGCAACTGGCAGAAGTATTTCAGTTCTCAGCCGGAGCCTCTTACGAAGAGGGAAAAGAGAGAATATCTGGATAGCATGACAGGAGCGGTTCTGGCATCAGATGCATTCTTCCCATTCGGAGACAGTATAGAAAGAGCTGCATTAAGCGGCGTAAGCTACGTTGTTGAACCCGGAGGATCAGTTAGGGATGATGACGTTATTGAAGCTGCTGACAGACACGGTATGGTAATGGTATTCAACGGTGTGAGACTCTTCCACCACTAAGGAGTAATGGCAGGCGCCAGCAAGGAGACTGAAATGAAAATTATGGTAGTAGGCGGCGGTGGTCGCGAACATGCAATAATCAAAAGCCTCAGGAAGAACCCCAGGGCTGAAATAATCTATGCTCTTCCGGGGAACGGAGGCATCGCTTCAGATGCTGATTGTGTGGATATAGAGGCAACCGATATTGAAGGTATTGTAGCTTTTGCAAAGGCAAACAGCATCGATTACGCGGTGGTGGCACCGGATGATCCTCTGGCAATGGGCTGCGTGGATGCGCTGGAGGAAATCGGCATCAGAGCGTTCGGACCCGGCAGGGATGCTGCTGTAATTGAAGCCAGCAAGATATTCTCCAAGAACCTGATGAAAAAGTATGGTATCCCTACAGCCCAGTATGAGGTGTTTGAAGAGATGCAGCCGGCGCTGGATTACCTGGAAGGTTCAAGAATCCCGGTTGTAATCAAGGCCGACGGTCTGGCACTGGGCAAGGGCGTTGTCATTGCAGAAACAAGAGATGATGCCAAGGCGGCGGTTATATCCATGATGGGAGAAAAGAAATTCGGAGACAGCGGAAGCAGGATTGTGATAGAAGAGTTTCTTAGTGGGCCTGAGGTTTCGGTGCTATCCTTTACCGATGGCAGATCTCTGGTTCCTATGGTTTCCTCAATGGACCACAAGCGTGCACTGGACGGAGACAAAGGGCTCAACACCGGGGGAATGGGAACAATTGCTCCGAACCCTTACTACACTGAAGAAGTGGCAGAACTATGCATGAAGGAGATATTCCTTCCCACGATGGAAGCCATGAACAAAGAGGGCAGGAAATTTAAGGGCTGCCTGTACTTCGGGCTTATGATTACTGACAAAGGACCAAAGGTAATCGAATACAACTGCAGATTTGGCGATCCTGAAACCCAGGTGGTACTGCCTTTGCTGGAAAGCGATCTGCTGGATATTATGGAAGCGGTAACTGACGAAAGACTTGCAGAGGTGCCTGTGAAATTTGCAGACAGTTCAGCCTGCTGCGTTGTCGTGGCTTCCGGTGGATACCCGGGTTCCTATGCGAAGGGCTGCGAGATAATAATTGACGATATGGATGAAGATACGGAAGTATTCGTTGCAGGAGCGGCGCTTCAAGACGAGGTACTTAAGACTAACGGCGGAAGAGTGCTGGGAGTTACCTCAGTGGCACCTACCCTGGCAGAGGCCATTGAAGCGGCATACAGAAACGTGAAAAAAGTTAATTTCGAAAAAGCATATTACAGAACAGACATTGGGGCCAAAGCACTGGAAGCAGAAAGGAAATAGCAAATGGTTTACAGAGTTTTTGTTGAGAAAAAAGAGGCTGTTGCAAATGAAGCCAGGGGACTTCTGGGAGAGATCAGAACCTTCCTGGGGATTCAAAGCCTTGAAGCTGTAAGAATTCTGAACAGATATGATGTGGAGGATATTGATGCCGCACTTTTTGAAGAGTGTATAACCAGCGTGTTTTCTGAGCCTCAGGTTGACATGGTATACAGGACTGAGGGTCTGGAAGCATCAGAGTTTGATGCAAAGGCAGACAGCCCATGGCAGATATTTGCCCTGGAGGCGCTACCTGGACAGTATGACCAGAGAGCAGATTCTGCAGCCCAGTGCATACAGATTATCTCACAGAAGGAAAGGCCTCTGGTGAAATGTGCCAGGGTTTATCTGCTGAAGGGGACTCTCAGTGCGCAGGAGATTGGGACAATAAAGAATCATTTGATAAATCCTGTTGAAATGAGAGAAGCGGCTCTTGACATGCAGGAAACCCTGAAGACAGTTTACGATATTCCTGAGACAGTAGCTTCAATTGAAGGATTTAATGAAATGGATGAGGCTGCCCTGAAGCAGTTCATTACAGACAAAGCTCTGGCAATGGATTACGATGATATCTTTGTATGTCAGAAATACTTCAGGGAAGAGGGCAGAGTCCCTACAATTACAGAGATAAAGATGATCGATACCTACTGGTCCGATCATTGCAGACATACAACATTCAATACAATAATAGATGAAGTTAAGATTGAAGACGAGACCATTCGGAAGGCGTACGAGGAATATCTGAACATCAGAAGGGCTCTTGGCAGAACCAAAGCGGTCACCCTTATGGACCTGGGTACAATTGCAGCAAAGGTTCTGAAGGCAGAAGGCAAAATGGATGGCCTGGATGAGTCAGAAGAAATCAATGCATGCACAGTAAAGATTAAAGCCAACATTAATGGTAAAGACGAAGACTGGCTTTTGCTCTTCAAGAATGAAACACATAATCATCCCACAGAGATCGAGCCCTTTGGGGGAGCAGCCACATGCATTGGCGGAGCCATCAGAGATCCCCTGTCGGGAAGAGCCTACGTATATTCGGCAATGAGGATTACCGGCGCAGCGGACCCTCTTAGGCCTCTTGATGAAACCATGAAGGGCAAGCTTCCTCAGAGGAAGATCGTTACTGCAGCTTCTGATGGCTACTCATCCTACGGGAATCAGATAGGAGTGGCAACAGGCCTGGTTCAGGAAATCTACCACGAGGGATATGTGGCCAAAAGAATGGAGCTGGGTGCGGATATCGGTGCAGTGCCGGCCGCCAACGTTAGAAGAGAAAGGCCCCTCCCGGGAGACATCGTAATCCTTCTGGGAGGCAAAACAGGAAGAGACGGCTGCGGGGGAGCAACCGGTTCATCCAAGTCCCACGATTTGAGTTCTCTGGAAAGCTGCGGAGCAGAGGTTCAGAAGGGAAATGCTCCCGAGGAAAGAAAGCTGCAGAGACTGTTCAGAAACGGGGAGGCTTCAAGGATGATAAAGCGCTGCAACGACTTCGGCGCAGGGGGAGTTTCAGTTGCGATCGGGGAACTGGCAGATGGTCTCGACATCAATCTTGATGTTGTACCAAAGAAGTATGAAGGTCTAGACGGAACAGAACTGGCGATCAGTGAGTCCCAGGAAAGAATGGCCGTCGTGATTGCAGAGGAAGACAGGGAAAGTTTCTTAGGGCTTGCGGAAGCTGAGAATCTGGAGGCAACAGTTGTGGCAACAGTAACGGAACTTCCGAGACTGGTCATGCACTGGCAGGGCAA
>JAQVOT010000148.1 GCA_028702415.1 Eubacteriales bacterium | reverse complement strand
TTTTAATCCTCTCTCTTCCTTCTTTCCTTCCTTTTCACGGCGGGCTCTGTTCTCTTTATCGAATTCCCTGCCAGTCTGATAGTAGTCCGTTAGCCATCCTTTTGTTTTATTGCTTGTCTCTCTTTTTTTCTTGTATTTGTTAGCCATCAATTATCTCCACTGCACGATTCATTATCTTCGCCAGTCTGTCTGTATTACCGGACAGATAAAGGTCTCCCACAAGTGCTTCAAATGCCGTAGCCCACTTATATGTAACAGGATCCGCATTCTTAGCCTTGGAATTATATTTATGATTTCTGGCCCGCTTAACAAGCTTCTGTTCGTTTTCATCAAGTTCCGGTACAGTATCTCTTCCTGTTCCGATGGCCATCATTGTCCTTATTGCCTTAGCTTGAGCAGATGCATTAACATATTTTGTGGCAGTTCTGTGCAAGTTGTTTACTTTCGCAAAACCAGACTCGAGAAGTTTCTCCCGAATATACTGTTCGTAGACCGCATCTCCCATATAGGCCAAGGCCTCGCTGTTCAGTTGTATCATATTTCCGGCAATCATTTTCTGATAACCTGTACACCCTGTGGAGTGTCCTTAAGAGTTATTCCCAGATCCGCCAGCCGGTCACGAATTTCGTCTGCCCGGGCAAAGTCCCTGGCCTTCCTGGCTGCCTGACGCTGATCAATTAGTTCCTGGACTTCAGGGTCGATTTCCACCTTTTCCTCAGCTTCTTGCTGAAGAAGCCCCAGTACTGTTGCCAGTTCCATAAGCATATCCATAGCTTCCTTTGCAAATGCTTTCGTTGCTCCTGCCCTTCCGCTCACTGTATTAATTGCTGTAACCAGCTCGAATACGGCTGTAATTGCATCTGCAGTATTCAGGTCATCTTCCATTGCGTCTATAAATTTCTGATGGAATTTATCAAAGCCCTCTACTGCCTTTTTCTCATCATCTGTCATTTCACCGTCTGTTCCGGAAGCTGCCAGATGCTTCAGCTGGCTCTTGCAGTTTCTCATTCTCTTAAGACCGTTCTGGGACTGTTCCAGTATATCAGGGTTGAAATCAATCGGTCCTCTATAGTGGCCTGAAAGAATAAGGAACCTGAGAACTTCTCCATCGTACTGGGTCAGCAGATCTCGTACTGTCTTGAAGTTTCCCAGTGACTTGCTCATCTTTACGCCGTCAACATTAATGTATCCGTTATGCATCCAGTATTTCGCAAAGGGCTTGCCGTTATGTGTTTCCGACTGTGCTATCTCGTTTTCGTGATGAGGAAACTCCAGGTCTTCGCCGCCGGCATGAATGTCCACAGTATCCCCGAGATACTTCTTTGACATTGTTGAACACTCAATGTGCCAGCCCGGTCTTCCCATCCCCCACGGTGATTCCCACGCAATCTCAGAATCTTCCTTGCGAGCCTTCCAGAGTGCGAAATCCAGTGGGTCTTCTTTCTTCTCGCCATCGGATGCATTTGTTCTGGTACTAGCCCCTTCGATAAGGTCGTCAATGTTCTTGCCTGAGAGCTTGCCATAGCCTTCAAATTTTCTAGTTCTGAAGTAAACATCACCATTGGATTCATATGCAAAACCCTTGTCAATAAGGTCCTGTACGAAGTGGATGATATCAGGTATTACCTTGGTTGCCTGAGGGTGTACCGTAGCCTTTTCTACATTAAGTGCTGCGGCATCTTTGAAATATTCAGCAATATATTTTTCGGAAACTTCTACCGGAGAGACGCCTTCATCCTTGGCACGGTTGATGATTTTGTCATCTATGTCAGTGAAGTTCTGTACATACTTTACTTTGTAGCCTCTGTATTCCAGATATTTTCTCATTGTATCAAATACAACAAAAGGTCTGGCATTTCCAATGTGAAAGAAGTTGTAGACGGTGGGACCGCACACGTACATCTTTACCTTGCCTTCCTCCTGTGGAACCAATTCTTCTTTTCTTCTTGTTATTGTGTTATATATTTTCATATTGCCTCCTAATCCGGTTTTTCATCATTAAACTGTTCCATGAGTAAATCCACATCTCTCAGTGCACAGTCTTCATCTTTACAGTTGGCACAGTCATGTCCCCCATGATGCTCCTCATATACCTGGTTATTTATTTCTGACACGATCTCATCATACTGCCACTCCTTGCCGCATCTCTTAATTGCCTCATGTCCGTATTCTCTGACTATCAGTTCCTCAAGTTCAACAACTCTTCTTCTCAGGCATTCCAGTTCAACTGCAACCGGATCCGGCATATCAAGCTGATCCATGTCTTCTGTGGAATGTCCATATTGCCTGACCACAGTTCCTGGGATTCCAACCACCGTACATCCATCGGGAACATCTCTCAGAACCACCGAGCCCGCGCCGATTTTTACATCGGACCCTATATTGATGGGTCCCAGCCCCTTGGCTCCCGAACTGACTATTACTCTGTCTCCAATTGTTGGATGCCTCTTTCCAGTGTCCTTGCCGGTGCCTCCCAGTGTGACTCCCTGATAAATAGTACAGTCGTCACCTATCTCAGTGGTCTCACCGATAACAACCGACATTCCATGGTCGATAAAGCATCTGTTACCTATTACCGCTCCGGGATGAATCTCTATTCCTGTAACCCATCTTGTCAACTGGGATATGATTCTCCCTATCAGTTTTAAATTGTGACAGTAACACCAGCGAGCTGTAGTATGCCACATCAGTGCCCAAACCCCCGGGCAGCACAGAAAGACCTCAAAGCCGTTGCGTGCAGCCGGGTCTTTTTCCATTACCGCGTTTATGTTTCCTCGTGTTTTTTTAAACATATGTTTCTTATACTCTCTCTTCGTTTGCTGTTTTTTCTGCCTCGGACAAATCTTTTCCGTGGAAATCAGAGCCTCTTGTAATGTGTAGATGATATTTCTCCGCCATGTTGACGAACTTCATTGACTGCTCAAAGTTCTGATCAGGGTGGAAGCATTCCAGCCCTTTAAGACCCTGTGTTTTGAGTTTTCCTATTATTCTGTCCATGTTTTCAAAGAACTCATCTGAGCCGGTTTTTCCTACCCCCCGGGTCTGTATGGGGTGAGCCAGTACCGGAGTTCCTCCTGCTTTGAGTATTACTTCCATCGCATCTTTGGCATGTGGCTTGACCTTTTTTATTGCCCTGCACTTCCTGCTGCCCAGAATTTCTTCTCCGAAAGCCTCTCTGAAAATACTGATATAACCCTTCTTTACCATTGCTCTTGCAATAAGAGGTTTTCCAATATATTCGTTTTTTCCTATCTCGATATCCCTTTCGGATATATCATATCCCATTTCCTGCAAAGCTCTGAACAGTTGAACATTTCTGCTTTTGCGATTGTCTATCATATTTGACAGAAAGGCCTTCAACTCCGGGTTCTCCCTGTCGATGTTGTAGCCCAGCATGTGAAGACCGTTACCTTCCTCTGTAACTACTGCGATTTCTATCCCCGGAATAACCTTTAGATCAACAGCTTTACCTGCAATCTCAGCTTCCATGAGACCATCGGTGTTATCGTGATCGGTAATTGCAATAATATCATATTTCAGCTCCTTGGCACGCTTTACTATTTCAGTTGGCGAAGCCTCTCCGTCCGATGCCGTTGTATGTATATGAAAATCTACTTTGTATTCATCCATGCTTTTTTTCTACCCGAAAGTTATAACTCCATCTTCGATTTTTTCTATTAATGCCAGAGATTCGACTCTGTAGCCTTTTTCTCTCAGTCTGTTGGCTCCACCCTGGTATCCCTTTTCAATAACCGCTCCAATTCCTGCAACTTTAGCTCCGCCCTTTTCAACGATTTCGGCCAAGGCTGCTGAGGCTTCTCCGGATGCCAGGAAGTCATCTAAAATCAGAATGTTTTCACCTTCACAAATAAACTTTTCTGCAACCTTCAGTTTGAAAACGGTCCCTTTGGTAAAAGATTTGGCTTCCGCCTCCAAAAAGCCTTCATCCATTGTACTTGGGGTAGCCTTCTTGGCAAAAACAACAGGCACATATCCGAAATATGGTGCTGCCAGACATGCGATTGCAATTCCACTGGCTTCAACCGTAATTATCTTATCTACCCTGACACCTTCAAATCTTATTCTGAATTCTCTGCCCACTTCTTCCAGAAACTTCACGTCAATCTGGTGAT
>JAQVOT010000147.1 GCA_028702415.1 Eubacteriales bacterium | reverse complement strand
TATTCATTGCTCAACATGGACATGAGATTCAGGTCGTAATATATTCCATCCTTACAGCAAGCGTTCCTGGCAACACCTTCATCAACAAATCCAAGTCTCTTGTACAAAGCAGCCGCTCTAGTATTTCCTGTAAAATAGTCCAGGGTCACCCTTTCCATTTTCATTTCTTCAAAGAAATATTTAACCAGACCCTCAAGAACCTCACTTCCTATTCCATTTCCTCTGTTGCCTCCGCCCACGTATATCTTGGTGATATCCAGTGAATTGTAATGTTTATCTATTCTGGAAATAATAACCCTCCCCAGAGGCTCTCCTGTTTTTTTATCATCAATAGCACAGTCTATAACAGAATCATCGTATCTGAATGCAAAAGCTTCAGTAACAACATCTTCATATTTCCTGTTGCTGTCCAGTGCGAAAAATCTGGTCATTTCCGCATCATTTTCCCATTTATGAAAGTATTCATAATCATCAAAACTGGAATTCCTTATTGTATAGTGATTTGTATCTACTCTAAAATCCATTCTTTTCTTCCTTTGCTTCACTTTAACAACACATTTTATTAATCAATTGATGTATAATATACATTATATTTATATTAAATTATTTTACAAGGAGATATACATATGAAACGCTTTTCTGCTATTTTGATTTCACTGGTTTTTGTATCAGCCCTGATGCTTTCCGGATGTGGCGAACTTAATCGTGACAAGGAACTTAAGGAAATACAGAAAACCACTGAAGGCGGACTTGAAGATACATTTACGGAAGAAACTTGTGATTTTGATCTTCTCGTGGATTACATTGAATCCTGGGCTAGAAATGCTGATATCAAAGTGGCTGACAAGACAAAGCACACCATTATTCTATTTAATCCTGCAACCAAAGGTCACGATAGTGAAGAATCCATATCCCTGCTCTGCAGTGTGGATCCGGACCGGATACAATCAGAGCTGAATGTTATTTCTACAGCAACAACCGCTCTTATGGGTTCTGCAAAGCATGGAGATATAACTCTTGCAATTGTTGAAAACAAAAATGGCCGAATGATCGGCATGGAATATTTAGATTACAGCAAAATCAAATCTGACAATTTAATTCAGCTTCAGCCATCAACAAGCAATACTATCCTTACTTCCGGGGCGGACAATGCGAGTTGCATATTTTCATCTCCTGCCAAGACTAAAAAAACAGATTATGCAAAAGCATATGAGATAACAATGAGTATGGCAAAGTACACTGATCCCTATAATTTTGTAAAGGAAAGCAACTATCCTAACCCTATCAATGTCATTGGAAGCCTTCTGGCAACTGAGAGGAGTTCCAGCAAACTTTTTGATATTGCTTCATTCTCTTATGAAGGCAAGTCGGGATACACTCCTTATTCTGCAACAGCTGTTGTTGTAATAGATAATAACCATATTGATAGTTTCACAAAAAAATTCGATAAATCCTTCGAAAACCTAGTAGATAAATTTGACAAACTTGAAGATGACTTTGTCTTTACAATGACAGAAACCGATCTACCCGAAACAGTACTTCGTGATAATGCTGCAAACCACATTATCAGCCTGATGTATGCCCTTAACACCGGAATTTGCCTTCAGGATGAAGAATCAGGAATAGTAAATTCTACTTCATATATTAAATCAATAAGCACCGATAATGAAGAATTTAAACTTGTAATTGATATCAGAGCCAGAGGCGAAGAGTATATGGATACTCTGGCTTCTGAATACGAAGTTACCTCAGGTCTCTGCAGTACTGACTATGCATGTAAAAAAGGCAGCAGAGTCTGGTCTGCTGCCAAAGGATCACATCTTGTAGACTTCTTCACAGAAGCCGTTCCGCTTAATGAAGCTGAAGAAAGTGATATCAGTATAAAAACATATGAAACCGACATGATTGCAAAAGAGCTTCCCAAGCAGAACATGATTATTTACACCTTTAAAAAGGAAGAAAGAACCAAGGTGATTTTAAATATCACCCATTTTATGAAAGAGAACTAATCTTCAACTACTTCAATATCGGCTCCAAGCTCCTTTAATTTATCAACAAAATGTTCATAGCCCCTATCGATGTGGTAAATCTGTGAGACTATAGTTGTCCCCTCAGCAATGAGTCCGGTAAGCACAACTGCTGCTCCTGCCCTGAGGTCTGTGGCTGCTACAGATGCACCCTTTAACACCTTATTCCCCGGAATTATCGCACATTTTCCTTCTGTTCTTATTCCTGCACCCATCCGGTTGAATTCTCCAACATGCATGAATCTGTTCTCAAACACGGTTTCAATTACAACGCTTGGGCCTTTAGCAACTGTTAATAGTGCCATAAATGGCGACTGCATGTCAGTTGGAAATCCAGGATAGGGAAGTGTTTTTACATCTGTTGATACCAGAGGATTCTTTCCTCCGTCCACCAGAACTCCATTATCTGTAAATTCAATGTGCACTCCACATTCTCTAAGTTTGGCAATTACCGCTTTAAGATGATCAGGCAGCATGTTCTTTATCAGAATTCTTCCTCTTGTAATCGCAGCCCCCACCATAAAAGTCCCTGCCTCAATTCTATCAGGGATAACGTGGTGAGAAACTCCATGGAGTTTCTCAACGCCTTCAATTTTTATTGTATCTGTGCCTGCTCCTTTGATCCGTGCCCCCATC
Organism: Eubacteriales bacterium; assembly: GCA_028702415.1. GTDB lineage: Bacteria > Bacillota > Clostridia > Peptostreptococcales > Anaerovoracaceae > Lentihominibacter. The sequence continues at coordinate 1,471 of JAQVOT010000147.1, read as the reverse complement.
TTGTTGAGGAAGTTTGCCAAATCAACAATCTCAGGTTCTTGTGCAGCATTTTGCAGTACAGTTGTGCCTTCAGCCAGTGATGCGGCCATAACAATAACCTCAGTTGCACCAACACTCGGGAAGTCAAGATAAATTGATGCACCTTTAAGCCTGTCAGCCTTTGCATCAACTATTCCCTTTAATAGCTGTTCTTCGTCAATGGTTGCACCGAGAGCCTTCAAACCTTTAAGGTGAAGTTCTATTGGTCTTTCTCCTATAGCACATCCCCCAGGCAAATGAATAATAGCGTGACCGGTCCTCAAAAGAAGTGCACCAAGCACAAGTATGGATGCTCTCATCTGCTTGACAAGTTCGAAAGGAGCTTCACTGGCTATTTTTTTAGCTGCCTTAACCTTAATTCTGTTTTTTTCAAGTTCTTTATCTACATCAGCTCCCAGACATGAAAGAAGTTCACACATCACATCCACATCCTTCAGTGCGGGAACATCAAGTATTTCACAGTCTTCATCTGTAAGCAGCGTTGCTGCCATAATAGGAAGTACTGCATTCTTTGAGCCGCTTATTTTAACCTCTCCTTTGAGAGGTCCACTTTTCTTTATTAAAAATTTTGACACCATATACCTCCGGTATTATCATATGTCACAGGTTTTTTTCCGTAAAAAAAGGGCAAATAACTTGCTCCTTTTTCTTGTTTATAGTTTCTGCAGGTCCTTTATGCATTTAGCACATACATTCTTGCCATGTATCTGTTTAACATCGTCTGAACTGCCACAGAATATGCATGCCGGTTGATATTTTTTCAACATGATTGACTCTCCATCAACATAAATTTCCAGTGGATCTCTTATGTCAATATTAAGCGTTCTTCTAAGTTCAATCGGAAGAACTATTCTTCCCAGTTCATCAACTTTTCTAACGATACCAGTAGCTTTCATATATGGCTCCTTTCAATTCCATTTGAGTAGTAATTCTGTAAATAATATCTAATCATTTTTATCTTTTGACATCATTCCTTTGATTGATGCCGCAGATTTAACAATACTTGCAATCGCAGATACTGTTCCCTGATTTCCCTTTAACGCATCAGATAAATCCGACACTGAGCAGGAAACATTTGAAATGATGCTGTCCACATCCTTGCTTCTCTCGGAAGCGATAGAAGAAACAACCTCAACATCCTCAAGGATGGAATTGGTATGCTCTAAAGTAATAAGTAGTTTTCTAATCATCATGATCGTATAGACAATCATTATAATCAGTGCTATCAGAACAAAGGCTATTAAAAGTGTTTTTATATCAATAGTTACATTCATAATAATCCTTCCCTCCTGTAGAAATCATTATCACACAAATTGGAAATTTTTTCAACATGTTTTTTCATATATTTCGAGTATTTCAGGGCTGTACTTCCTTTCGGAATCATATACTGGAAGTTCCTTCATTATGTTAAGTTCTTTCCCGCCACCTAGTA
>JAQVOT010000146.1 GCA_028702415.1 Eubacteriales bacterium | reverse complement strand
GTGTTGGCCACTCCTTTCAGCAATACCAAGCAGGAGGCCCTTCCTTTATATTTGATTATGGCGGTTTTCTATTTAGCCACATATTTTCTGTTTAAGCTTTCTTTTATGAACAAGTTCGTTCTTGTGGGATTATATCTCTGCTTTTCCGTTATTTTTGTGATGGCGATTTATCTCAGCGTCATTCACTCGCCGGATATGCGGGCAACGATTCTGCTTGGAGCGTTTTGCCTTATACCTTTCGGTTTCATTGACCACCCTACCCGCATTATTCTCTTCGTGTTTTTCTGGTTTGCAGTGCATACGATCTTGGCCTTTTACCTAAAACCACAATATGCTATGGATGATACAATCAATTGTCTTTGTTTTGCTATTTTCGGCAGTTTTGTGGGGAAGAAAACTATACGGCAACGTTTAGACTGTTTTGAGGCTGGCAGATTGCTGACAATTGAAAAAGAAACAGATGTGCTTACAGGCCTGTTAAACAGGCGTAAACTGTTTGAAACTCTGGCAGTTCTGGAGACGGCAGATTCAGAAAAACCCTCCGGAATCCTTATGATCGATATCGATCGCTTCAAACAATATAATGACGCTCATGGTCACGCCGAAGGTGACAGATGTCTGCATCGTTTGGGGGAAGTATTTAACTTGTTCTCAAAGAATTTCCGGCTGAATTTCTATCGCTATGGTGGTGAGGAATTTGTGGCGATTGCATATGGATACAGCGAGAAAGAACTTTTTTCTATTGCAGATAATCTTCGGGTTGCGGTGGAAGAGACCGATATGGACGGGCATAATATAACAATCAGTATAGGCCTTGCCTACTGTGGCAACAATAATATTCTAAACTATGAAAAGGTAATCGATCGAGCTGATATGGCCGTTTATTCCGCAAAAAGTGGGGGACGTAACAGAGTATGTGTGGACCCGGACTAATTTCAGACAAGACGAAATCTATATTGCATAGATTTGTTGATATGAGCTCATGTATAAAGCAAAAGCCCTGAAACGATTATGTTTCAAGACTTCTTGGCACCCCCACCCGGAATCGAACCAGGAACTAATCTTTAGGAGAGATTTGTTATATCCATTTAACTATGAGGGCATGTTTTTGCTTTCGTTGACGCCTTTCATATAGTAACATAAAGGACGGTCATTTATCAAGAGAAAAGGCCATTTGCATAATCTGGATTTTTTTAGTCCAGATTGTTCTTTTTATGTTTTTTTGTGCTTAAGCCATATACACCATGTTGTACTCTGTTATATAATTACACCGCAAGGTACCCCTATATGATGTAATTTGTACTGGTCTCTATATTAGGGTATAAGCTGAAAACAGATAGATTTTGCATAATAATTTGTATATAGGAGGAAGAAAAAATGTCAGTAGTAATTACCGGAAACGCGGAAGCGAAAGAAGCTCAGGCATATGTTGAATACCTGGAAAAGAAGTATAAGCGAAAGCTGGAAAAGCTTGATATAACTACTGATGGAGAATTCGCAGATCTGAATTATAAATTTACTGCAGTTCCTTTCGAGAGGGTCAGAAGGATTACCGGTTATCTGGTAGGAACCATGGACCACTGGTATGATGCCAAGACTGCCGAAGAGGCTGACAGAGTCAAGCATTCTCTTGGAGATGATACGATGGAAGTTCTTTCATAGTTATAATTATAGTGCTATAATACTTGCGTGGACAGATGTTTTTATCGTTCACGCATTTTTGTTTATTTAATATAACTAAAGATAGAAAGGATTTTGCAGAAGATGTATAAGGACGCAAAAAGAGCCGCCTGGGCTGAAATCAATGTAAGCAATCTGGATTACAATATAAAGAATATCCAGAAGAAGGTTGGTCCTGGCAAGAAGATCACAGGAATTATCAAGGCTGACGGTTATGGCCATGGATCCCTTAAGTGCGCTTCAGTTTTGAGGGCAAACGGAGTTGATTCATTCGGGGTCGCTACACTTTCAGAGGCAATCAAGCTTCGTGAGGCGGGCTTTGGGGCAGAACAGATTCTTATTCTTGGGCTTACTCCCGATCCCTATGCCGATATCCTTGTTGAATATAATCTGACACCTGTTGTTTGCAGTTTTGAAAATGCAGAGGCAATCAACAAAGTTGCCAGGGAATCCGGAAAGACGCTTGAGTGCTACATTGCCATTGATACAGGCATGTCTCGTATCGGGTATCTTCCCGAAAATGAAGATGCCGTTGCAGATGTTAAGATGATTGACGGCCTGTCAAACATTGAAATTCTTGGCTTATTCTCACACTTTGCCTCAGCAGATTCTGCAGACAAGAACTTTGCACATTTGCAGGAGCAGAGATTCAGTGCCTTCTACAAGGCTCTCCTCAACGAAAACATTTTCCCAAGAATGAAATCTCTGTCAAACAGTGCCGGTATCATGGAAATCCCATCAGCACATTTCAACCACGTTCGCCCGGGAATCATTCTCTATGGGCTTTATCCTTCAGATGAGGTTGACAGAAGCGGTCTGGATTTGAAGCCGGCAATGAGCATCAAAGCGAACATCGTTCACCTGAAAAAGGTTCCTGCAGGGACATCCGTCAGCTATGGACGCAAGTGGACAGCAACCAGAGACAGCCTCATCGCAACAATTCCCCTGGGATATGCAGATGGTTACCCTCGTCCCTTTTCATCTCAGGCAGAGGTTATCGTAAATGGTGTTAAAGCTCCCATTGCCGGTAATATCTGCATGGACCAGTGCATGATCGATGTAACGAATGTTCCTTATGTTCGCCTGGGTGATGAAGTCACGGTAATGGGGAAAGACGGAATCTATGAAATCTCCGCCGACGATATCGCAAAAGCAACCGGGACTATCAACTACGAAATCGCATGCGCTTTCGGTCAGCGTCTGCCGAAAGTTTACGTATACTAAAAAAAGGCCTTTTGAGGTGTGAACTGAGTTGACCCTCAAAAGGCCTTTTTTATTACTTCTAGAAGCGGCTGCTATCACCGAAGCCTGTTCTGTAACCCAGATCCTTCAGATCCTCATCCATAATATCATATCCCATCTGATACGCATCCAGGTTTGGCCCTGCTATACTGGCGTTAAAATTCTTTTTGATTTCTTCCTCCACTGCCGGGGAATGAATCTTCGGCATAAGTCTCGTGAGTGCACCAAGGGCGATTATGTTGACAACAAATGGCTTTCCCATATCTTCAGCTCTCTTTGTTGCCTGGATTCTGTAAACGTTTGGTCTGTCTGTTTCTACCAGAGTGCTGTTGATAAGAACAATGGCATCGTCCTTAACCGTATTGATGTACTTGTCATACCCAACCTGGTTAAGAGCCACAAATACATCTGCTTCTTCAACTTTCATGTAATCGATATCTTCGTCGGAGATGACCACCTCTGCCTTGCATGCGCCCCCTCTGGCTTCCGGTCCGTAGGACTGAGTCTGTGCGATATTGTAATTTTCTCCAAGTCCGTAGGCCTTAGAAAGAAGTACCGATGCCAGGATAACTCCCTGTCCGCCTGATCCCGCAAACCTTACATTAAGTCTCATTATTTATCCTCCACTTCTACGTCGATAGCACCATCCGGACAGAGTCTTTCACACATTCTGCATCCAATGCATTCGTCGGGATGCTCAACTCCCGGCATGTTTGTCCCGTACTTGTTCCTTTTCTTTGACTTTACGAATATTTTTTTAGGACATGCTGTAAGGCAAATGTAACAGCCTTTGCAGCAGCCCCCGTCTACTGTGATGTTTGCCATTTCTTTTACCTCTTGATTCCGCTCTCTATAAGTTTAGCTTCTACCTTATCCAGATATTCAAGTTCGTCAGGGTCGTTTCTGAACACGCCAATTGGAAGCTTCCCTTCAATGTCCTCGGCTGATTTGTTCCCTGCCGGTTCAACTGTTCCTGTCTTTGCAAGATATGTGTTCTCCTTGTATAGCTGCATGATCTTTGCCGGATCCTTCTCACCCCAGATGTTTTTTCCTGCATGAATAGGGCACTGAGATAATACCTCAATATAAGCGAATCCCTTATGTTCCATTCCTTCTGCTATTGATTTTGCCAGCTGTACCGGATGGGCTGTTGTCCATCTGGCAACGTAGCTTGCTCCCAGGGTCATTACCAGTTCGCATGAATTTATTGGTATATCAATGCAACCGAAAGGAGATG
>JAQVOT010000145.1 GCA_028702415.1 Eubacteriales bacterium | reverse complement strand
AGCGGTTAGACCTGTTTACAAGCAGTTCGAGTCAGATATGGTGACAGGATCTGCCGAAATCTATAAATACGAAATGCCTGGAGGTCAGTACTCAAATATGAAATCCCAGGTTGAATCCTTCGGACTGGGGCACAAGTTCAGAGATGTTAAGGAAATGTACAAGACGGTAAACGAGATGCTGGGAGACATCGTAAAGGTAACACCATCATCAAAGGCTGTGGGGGACATGGCTATATTTATGGTCCAGAACGACCTGACACCGGATAACATCTACGAGAAAGCCGCAAATATGGACTTCCCTGATTCAATAGTATCTTACTTTGAGGGAATGATGGGTCAGCCTGAAGGAGGATTTCCTGAGAAGCTGCAGAAGCTGGTCCTTCGTGACAAGGAACCGATAACCTGCAGACCGGGCACACTTCTTGAGGATGAGGATTTCGAATGGATCAGGAAAGGGCTTCAGGATAACTTCGGACTTGAAGGAACTGAGCAGGAGGTACTTTCATATGCCATATATCCAAAGGTATATGAGGATTATCTCATAGGGCAGAAAAAAAATGGTAAATTCAGATACATGGGTTCGGATATTTTCTTCCACGGACTTTCTGAAGGTGAAACATGCGAAGTTAAAGTCAGAGAAGGCCGGGAACTTGTTATAAGACTATCCGATGTCCGTGAAACTGACGAGGAAGGCTACAGAGATGTTATCTTTGAGGTTAACGGCAACAGAAGTGCTGTCAGGATCAAGGATCAGGCAGCCAATATCTCAGGGGCTTCGACCAAGGTGGTTATGGCAGATGAGGATGATCCAATGGAAATCGGAGCCAACATACCCGGAAGCATAATCAAACTTCTTGTTAAGGAAGGGGAAGAGGTTGAGGAAGCACAGCCTGTTGCTGTAATTGAGGCAATGAAGATGGAAACGAAAATTCTGGCAACATCGAAAGGAATAGTTGATGAAATCTTCATCAAAGCCGGTCAGCAGGTTCAGGCCGGCGAACTTGTTGTGAAACTGAAATAGGAGAAAGCTATGGGCGGAGACATTATAGGGAAATTCATATATTTCTGGGCTTTTATTATCGGTGTAATTATTTTCGGAAGAATCTTTGGATTCATGAATGATACCAAAACGGCAATAATAGTTCTGATCGCATCGTCTATCGTTTATCTCGTCTGGGTCATCGGCAGAAGCAAGGCGGCCCAGCGCAGAGAAGAGAGAGAGAACGAGAACAGAAAGAATACCATAAAAGTAAAGGGTCAGGGCAACAAGCGCAGATAGCCTATTGAAAGACAAAAAAGTGACAACCATGCAGATAACTGTCATGCTGTCACTTTTTTAATAGTGGATTATTACTGTGGTTCCAATTGAAATCATATTGTAGAGTTCTGCAGCCTTTGGAGGTGGGAGATTAACACAGCCATGGCTGCCGGAATATCTGTAGATCTCGCCGCCGAAGCTGGATCTCCAGCTCGCATCATGAAGCCCGTAGCTGTTACCGAGGAAAGGCATCCAGTAGGATACGAAACTTTCATAGTATCCCGGGTCCTTCTTTTTTCCACCACCCCTTAGGATGATATTTCTGTTTTTGCTCCAGACATCGTATACACCTGTCGGGGTGCTGTGGCCTGCAGCCCAGCAACCGGTTACGCAGTCGGTCTCTAACTTCTTCTTTTCATTCTCGAAGTAAACCACCTGCTGTCTGCTGATATCAACATCGATATATGTATCCCCAAGATCCAGAGTTTTCGAATATTCGCCGGTGCCCTTCTGAAGGTATACAGGCTCTCTGTTAATATCCTCATGGGAGCTTATATCCGCTGAGAGCTGGGCAGCCTCCCCGTCTACATCAATCAGCCAACCGGCACCACCACCGCTTACCTTGAAAGTCTTGCCGGTAAGAGAAGTGAATTCCTTCTCTTCAACATCGTAATCCTGCTTTAACTTATCTGCGAATTCCCACACGGCATTCTGATCGGGATTTCCTGACAGGTCATCCTTCATGAGCTCTCTCAGCTGAGCAGCACTAAGAGTAAAACTCTCTGTTCCCAGTTGGTAAGAAATTTTCTGATTGAGGTATTTCCGGCAGAACTTCTGGTATTCGGCCAGTTCCCTGTCATCAGACTTAACCTCCGGCATGGTTCTATAGGCATCCTCGTCGAACTGGAAAAGGAAATTTCCCGTTGATACCGCCACCAGAATATCATCCAGGTATGCGTCCGCATTTACCTCATTCCCGTAAACCTCAGGCACGATAGGAAAACCGGGTTCTTCAAGATCAACGTAGGCATCCTGGGTTTTAACGATGGTACTATAAGACAGGAATTCTGAATTCTTTACATTCTCGGCAAAGTCCTTGTCGCATTTTGCGACTTTCATTGCAATTCTCGCATCAAATGGAATGTGTATATAGTGATTTATGGCCGCAGAAATAAGATGATCCGCTTTTACCTTCTCAAGTTGATCTTTTATGTCATAGGTACAACCGAAATCGGTGTAGGAATCAAGCTTTTCCCCGAGCTTTCCCTGTACCACAACAGTTTTACTGTTCCATGCATCTCCGATTTCATCTGCTGCCCGGTCATAATCAAGCCCGGAGCAGTTCACACCGTTTATCATAGTGCCTTCCGGGAAAGTATCAGATGTGAAATCATCTGAACTGGTATATGAAATTGTCAGTATGCCGGCTATTACAAGCAAGGCTGCAATAACTGCGGCAATGATAATCAGCACTTTTCTCATACGCATTAATATATATTATTTTACCTAAAAATGAAAGGGGGTTTATGTTATAATTTGTCTATGTCATTTACACATTTACATGTACATACTGAATATAGTCTTCTGGACGGCGCAGCCCGGATAAAAGATGTTGTTGCCCGTGCCAAAGAACTGGGCATGGACTCCCTGGCAATAACAGATCACGGAGTCATGTTTGGCGTTATCGATTTTTATCGTGCCTGCCAGGATGCCGGAATAAAGCCCATAATCGGATGCGAGGTGTATACGGCCGCCAGGACCCGCTTTGATATGGAAGTGGACAAGGATAAGTACATGGGTCATCTGGTTTTGCTTGCAAAAAGCAACGAAGGATACAAAAACCTGATGAAGATAGTCTCTGAAGGTTACAGAAACGGGTTTTATTATAAGCCACGTATAGATAAAGATGTTCTGCGGCAGTATTCCCAAGGACTTATTGCTCTATCCGCCTGTCTGGCGGGAGATGTGCAGAGGAATCTCATCAACGGAAATTACGAGGGAGCAAAGAAGGAAGCTCTGGAGATGCTGGAGATCTTCGGTCAGGGTAATTACTATCTTGAACTTCAGGACCAGGGTTTGGAGGAGGAAGCACGGATTCTGCCTGATATGAAGCGCCTGCATCAGGAAACGGGGATTCCTTTTGTTGCCACAAACGACGTTCACTATGTGCGCCGGGAGGATGCTGCAGCTCAAGATGTTCTCATGTGCGTTCAGACAGCAACAACCATCGACGAAGAGAACCGCATGCGTTTTGCAAATGACCAGTTCTACCTCAAGTCAGAAGAGGAAATGCGTAAAATCTTCTCGAACACTCCTGAGGCCATAGACAACACTGCCAAAATCGCTGAGCAGTGTGATGTTACATTTACTTTCGGCGAGCTTCACCTGCCTGAATATGTCGCTCCGGAGGGCATGACAAACAGAGATTATCTGAGAAAACTTTGCCGGGAAGGGCTTGCGGAGAGATATGAGGGAAGGCTTCAGTCTGATTTTGAATCCCTCCAGGAACGCCTGGATTATGAACTGTCCACTATTGAGAACATGGGCTATGTGGAATACTTCCTTATCGTTTGGGATTTTATAAACTATGCCAAGAGCCGTAACATCATGGTGGGACCCGGAAGAGGTTCTGCTGCCGGTTCAATTGTGGCATATACACTGAAGATTACGGATATTGACCCGATCAAATACGGCCTGATTTTTGAAAGATTTCTGAATCCTGAGAGAATCAGTATGCCGGATATAGATATCGACTTCTGCTATGAGAGACGTGGAGAGGTCATCGATTATGTTACCGACAAGTATGGCGTTGACAACGTGTCGCAGATTATCACCTTCGGCACACTGAAGGCCAAGGCGGCGGTGAGAGATGTTGGCAGAGTTCTGAATGTTAGCTATCAGGAGAC
>JAQVOT010000006.1 GCA_028702415.1 Eubacteriales bacterium | reverse complement strand
TTCATTTTTTCCCTCCATTTATTCAATAACTTTCTTTATTAGGTTTGGTCTGGCAGCTTTTGTCTTACTAAATGCAAAGGCAGTCATTGCCTCTTCTGCTCCCTTGACCAGTTTGTCCGGATTATTCGCGTATACGGTAAAAAGAACATCACCCTTCTCCACCTTGTCGCTTATTTTCTTGTTCAGTACTATTCCGGCGGTCATGTCGATAGAATCCTCTTTCGTTTCCCTGCCTGCCCCCGTATGCTGGGAAGCCAGACCGATTCTAAGGGCATCGACTCCGGAAACATATCCACTCCGCTCTGACTTAACAGACCTGCTGTGTGCCGCCTGGGGTAGTAGCCTGTAATCCTTTATTATCTGCGAATCTCCTCCCTGTCCTTCCAGGAATTCCCTAAATTTTTCAAGGGCCTTTCCGCTGGATAAAATCTCCTCTGCCAGTTCAGCTCCTCTGACAATTCCTCCGGCAGCAATCATGGCTCCTGCCAGAGTGATCGAAAGCTCTCTGATGTCTTCCGGGCCTCCGCCCTTGAGCACATCTATGGCTTCCCGTACCTCCAGCGCGTTACCAACCGCTCTTCCAAGGGGCTGGCTCATATCGGAAATTATAGCCATTGTTTTCTTGCCGCTGGCTTTGCCGATATCCACCATTGAATGAGCCAGCTGCTCAGCATCCTCCAGCGTCTTCATGAAAGCGCCGTTTCCGCATTTCACATCCAGAACAATTGCGTCGCTTCCTGCAGCGAGCTTCTTACTCATTATACTTGAAGTGATCAGGGCCAGGCTTTCTGTGGTTCCGGTTACATCACGAAGGGCATATATCTTCTTGTCTGCCGGAGCCAGGTTCCCTGACTGACCGATTACGGCAATGCCTCTCTCGTTTACCCCACGAATAAATTCTTCCTTTTCCATGGAGGTTCTAAAGCCCGGAATGGATTCAAGCTTGTCAACTGTACCCCCGGTAAAACCAAGACCCCGTCCGCTCATTTTAGCGATGGGCACACCTGCAGCCGCCGCAATGGGCGCTACGATCAGTGTGGTCTTGTCACCAACCCCGCCGGTTGAATGCTTATCAACCTTAATGCCTTTTATTTCAGAAAGATCCATAACATCTCCGGAATCTCTCAAGATTTCCGTCAGAGCCACAATATTCTCCCTGCTCATGCCCTTAAGCACGACAGCCATGAGAAAAGCGGACATCTGGTAATCGGGAATCGAACCATCGGTAAACCCATTTACCATGAAGGCGATTTCGCCCCTGCTCAGATCTTCACCTTTTTTTTGTTTGGTTATTATATCTACTGCGTTCATATCCCGCCTACTGTATTGAAGAAATTATTTCAGAAAGATACATCACATATCGGGTTCATATTCTGCCTCTTGAATTGAAGCAAAAATATACACACTTATTATATCATGGAATGTAAAAAGAGCATAGAAAAAGACCGGCGATGTCCGAGGGCCTAACCCCGAATTTTGCCGGTCTTCAGTTCTATTTGATTGTTTTTATATGGTCGTCAGGGACGAGAACATCGAAGGCAAGACTTCGGGCTCTGTCCCTCACCACTTTATTCGTAATGCTCTTTGATTTTGATATTCTTTGACATCTTGTGTCCCTTTTTCTGCTTCAGTTCCCCCGGAAGGATGCAATCCTGAACAGGACATACGTTGAGACAAAGGTGACAACCAACACATTTGTCTTCGTTTAGAATCGGTTTTCTCTTCTTTTCATCCCAATCGATTGCCTGGTGAGCCGCATCCAAGCATGAAACGTAGCAACGTCCACATCCGATACATTTGTTGTTATCGAATCTAGGGAAAAGCATGAAGCTTCTATCCAGTTCTTCAGCAGGTATCAGGTTAGACAGAGCTGAACCGATAAACTGGTCAAGATGGTCATAACCCTTCTCTTCCATGAAGTGCTGCATACCTGAAATCATATCTTCTACGATTCTGTATCCATACTGCATGATTGCTGTGGTGACCTGAATATTTCTGCATCCTACTGCCAGGAATTCTGCACAGTCTCTCCATGTTTCGATACCACCGATACCTGACATTTCGTGACCATATCCGAAGTTCCACTTGCTTTTTTCAGCTAGCTTGTGCATCTCTTCATCCTGCTGTACCTGTGCGCAGAATCTCAGAGCGATTGGCTTAACTGCAGCGCCTGAGTAACCGGAGATTGATGACTTGCCGTTTACTACCGGCATACCTGTGTTGTTTTCAAAATCAATGTTTGTGATTGATTTGATCGTGTTGATAGCTGATACAGCAGCAGCACCGCCCTTCAGAGCTGCTCTGGCGTGCTCCTCCATGTTCTTGCAGTTAGGAGTCATCTTAGCTACAAATGGAATATGTGGAACCGTCTTGGATACAGCAGTTGAATATTCCTCAACCAGCTTGTTATTTGTACCAACGTCTGAGCCCATATCATGTGAAGTCATCTGTGGGCACGAGAAGTTTCCTTCAATAATCTTAGCTCCGGCTTCATCAGCCATCTTAGCCAGCTTCTTCCACTCTTCAACACTGGAACCCATGATGGACGCAACTGTGATGTGTTCAGGATAATCTCTGTTCAGTCTGTAGATGTATTCAAAGTTCTGTTCTGTTGGCTTATCTGAGATCTGTTCCATGTTCTTGAATCCGACCCATGGAAGACCTTCTTTGTTAACCTGGTCAAATCTTGGTGAACATTCATCTGCTACGAAAATACCCACGGTTTTGAAGAAGCATCCTCCCCAACCGAGTTCATAGCATTTTGCTACCATGTCATAATTACCGCCTACTGGTGATGATGAAAGGAAGAACGGATTCAAGCAATCAACACCCAGATATTTTAATGATAAATCTTTCTTAACTGCCATCTTACTTCACTCCTTTCTTTTCAAGGTAAGCAATGATGGAGGCTGCTGCTTCCTTGCCGCCGGCCACTGCTTCTACAACAGTCTTGCCACCGTTTACGATGTCACCTGCCGAGAAGTATTTATCACTGGCCTTGCCGCCTTTCTTAACCTTGATCAATCCCTTTTCGCACACATCCAGTGGGGCAATATTGCTCTGATCTTCTGCTGACTGACCAGTAGCAAATACCAGTGTGTCTGCGCTGAATTCGGCCTTTGCTTTCTTGTCATAGAAACCAACCGCTTCAACGCTCTTCATTACCGTCTTGATTCCCCTGGCAGCTACAGGATACAGTCCTGTAGTGACGCCGATTCCCATTGACAGTGCGTAGTGGAATTCGTTAATGTTTGCAGGAGCTTCTTCAATAGTTCTCCTGTAGAGAATTCTAACGTCTTTTGCTCCCAGCAGTTTAGCTGTTACTGCACAGTCTATAGCAACGTCTCCGCCGCCAACAACGATAACTCTTTCCCCCGGCTTGAAGTTCTTCGTGTTTGATCTCGCTTCCTTCAGATACTCTACTGCTGAATAAACGCCCTTGAGATTTGCGCCTTCCAGCTTTGGAAGCTTAGAATTCCAGAGCCCTGTTCCAACAAATACAGCGTCGAAATCCTCCAGATCTGCTGCTTCAACTTCCTTGTTAAATACAAACTTTACTCCCAGGTTCTTAACCTGCTTGATGTCCCAGTCAACAACTGACTGTGGAAGTCTCGATGGAATGATTCCGTAAGTCAGCACCCCACCGGCCTTTGCTTCTCTCTCGAAAACTGTAACTTTGAACCCGGCCTTTGCCAGTTCAGCATCACAAGCCAGCGATGCAGGACCAGCGCCAACGCATGCAACTTTTCCGCCCTTCTTCTCGCCGGCTTCCAGAATTTTCATGCCAAACAGCTTTTCCTGTTCAATAGCATATCTCTGGAGTTTGCCGATTTGGATAGGCTTGTCGATACCGCATCTTGAGCAGGCTTCTTCACAAAGATTGTCATAAGGGCAAATTCTTGCGCATGAGCCACCAAGGATGTTGTTCTCTCTAATCGTTTCAGCAGCGCCCTTAACGTTCCTGAATCTGATTGATCTGATAAACTTTCCCGGGTCAGTTCCGGCTGGGCAGTCCCTGCTGCATGGTGCATCATGGCATAGCAGACATCTTGCTGCTTCTTCCAGTGCTGTTCTGTGGTTGAAACCAGCCACAGCTTCAGCAGTGTACTTTGCTTTTACTACTTTACTCAATTTCTTTCCTCCTTCTGAGAAACAAACTGGCGAAAGTATTCGCTTCCGTCAGTCTGTTTATGGCTTCTGAATATTAATTAGCTTATTAAAACTCAGGTGATGCATCGCACTTCAGAACAGCGTTCAGAGTTGCAGTTGCTGCAGTTGTACAGTCTTCGTCTGATACGTGTTCTGGTTCGCAATGTGACAAACCATCCTTAGTTCTTGAAAAGATCATAGTTGTTGGAATTACATAGGCGCAGAACTGTGCATCGTGGCCGGCACCTGACAGGATTCTCTGCCACTTGCAACCCATTTCTTCCATTGCTTCTTCGACGAATCCAATCAGTCTTGAGTCGAATGGAACCGGGTCTCTCTTCCACTGCTCTTCAACACCGCATGTGCACTGCTGATACTCTTCCTTTGCCATCTCCTGAAGAACTGCCATGCACTTGTCCAGAACTTCCTGCTTAGGATGTCTTACGTCAAGTGAGAATTCCGCTTCGTCAGGAATGCAGGTGTGGATGCATGGATGAACATAAATTTCTCCGGTAGTGAATACGAATTCGTAATCTCCCTGAGCTACCAGTTCTGAATTCATAGCGTCATATCTTTCATGCATCTTACAGATGAAGTCCGCTGCAGCATGAAGCGCGTCGTGTCTCTTTGCCATTGGGAATGTCCCTGCATGAGCTGTAAATCCGTGGAACTTGACCCTGTAGTTAAACATGCCCATTACCTGCTGTACAGCACCAACTTCATTCCCGTTGTCTTCAAGTATAGGTCCCTGTTCCAGATGTGTTTCGAACATCGCACAGTACCTGTCAGGTGAGAGCCTGTTTTCCTTAGGTCCCTTGAACTTAGTGGCAGCAAGAGCTTCTCCGAAGTTTGCAAATTCCGACTTGTCCATCGGCTTTGAGGCCATCATCTTGTCATACATGAAGTTTGGCTTCAGGTAGTCCGGCAGATAGTCATAGCAGACAATACCGGATACCATCATTGCTGGCGGATATAGTGAGCCTTCTTCATTTGTCCATATCATTGCAGTAAGTGGATGCTTATGAGGAATGTTTTCAGCAACTACTGTTTCCAGTACTTCCATGGCTGTTATTACACCCTCGATACCATCATAGTTACCACCGTTTTTTACCGAGTCGCAATGTGATGCCATTACGATTCTCTTGGCATTAGGATCCGATCCTTCAAGAGTTGCGAACATGCAAGCTACGTCGTCGCATTCAATCTTAGCACCGATAGCTTCCATTCTCCTGACAAACTCTTCTCTAGCCATGTGAGCTTCAGGTGAAAGGGAATACCTTGTGATTCCGCCGTGACCTGCATCTCCGAACTTCGAGAATGTTTTTATCTTGTCGGATATTCTTTCTAAACTACAACTATACATGATTCATCCTCCTTTTTTATGATGAAATTCCATATGTTACATGGTTTACTGCAAAAAACGATGAAACCAGTTACATACATCTAGATTGATTATATAGTTTATCGTAAGAAAAAACAAGAGCTTTTGCATAAAAAAAAGACCTTTACAGGTCTAATTTTAACTTATTTGCGGGACAAACAAATGTACAGAGCCCACAACCGGTGCATCGGGACCTGTCTACGCTTATTGAGCCAGCTTTTTTTGTAATCGCATTATACATGCAAGCAGATATGCATTTTTCGCAATTTTCGTTACATGAAGCACCATTTGCCCTGGCTACAGCCGGTTCAAACTTCATTTCTTCGAATGATTTAAGATTGTCCAGAGCTTTACCCCTTATCTCAGATAAATCGTCAAATTCATTATCTTGTGCCCAAATTTCTAATTCCTGTACAATCTTGCGTATCATATCTCTGCCTTCCAGCATTACTGCGGTTCCCACCTGAACAGCAGAAGCTCCCAGCATGATATACTCTATTGCGTGTTTGTATTCACTGATTCCACCAACCCCGCATATAGGAATATCCACGGTCTGTGCGATAGTTGCAACCGAAGCCAGACCAAAAGGCCTGATGTATTCACCGGAAATTCCGCCGTAAGTTGAAAGCATGGGTACAGCACTGTCGATATCCACTCCAAGTATTCCCCGAACGGTATTTATGGCTGTAACACCGGATCCTCCCGCGTCTTTCACCGCCTTTGCCACCTTGGAAATATTGGTTGTGTTCTGAGAGAGCTTTACTATTACAGGAAGCTTCACGGCGGATACACATTCCTTTGTCATTTGATATACAACATCCGCATTGGATGCAACTACTTCCAGAGATTCAACTGCGGGATTGGATACGCTGATCTCTATGGCATCTGCACCGAACCTTTCAAGTTTGCTGGCCAGGTAAGAAACTTCGGAAGCGGTATTTCCCGAAACACTTCCGATTACAATACCACCGGAGGATTTAGCAATATCCATTTCTCTTTCCCAGCCTTCGATCTGGATGTCACTGTATAATCTGATGTTCTGTGCGCCATTATCATCACAGGAAATCCGTGGGCGAACATCCAGAACGGTGTCGCTGACTATACTCTCTGTTACCGCAGCACCTGCTCCTGCCTCAAGTGATTCTTTTATCCCTTTTCCGTCTCTGTTCCATGGACCTGCAGCAATCATAACCGGATTGCTGAGCTTAAGCCCCATAAAATCTGTTTTCAGCATTAGAACATCTCTCCTATTCTGTCCTGATTTCCGCAGGACTTGCGGATACGGCTTTTGGCCTGTAGTTTGATGGTTCTGGTTACATGTTTTTTATGAATAGCCCGCCCCTCTTCGATATGGTCAAACAGAATACGAGCTCCATATCTTCCCATTTTTCTGAAGGGGAGTTCAACTGTGGTTAACTTCGGTTCCACCAGCGAGGACATTCTGTCATTCCCGAATCCGGTAATGGCTATATCCTCGGGAATAAGCAAGCCGAGTTCCTTAATTGCATCCATAGCCCCATATGCTATTTCGTCACTGGTTGTTATTATTGCGTCGGGAGGCTTAGACGTTCCGCCTATCATCTTTTTTATACCGATATAACCGCCTTCAATAGTGTTATCCACATCCAGAATCATTTTTTCTTCAGCCCTTACACCGCTAGCCTTCATTACATTTCTGAAGCCCTGCATCATTGATCTGGTCTCCATCTCCGGATCTGTTCCCCTCAACATTCCAATTCTCCTGTGACCGCATTCCAGTATGTGAGATGTTATCTCTGCCATTGCTGCTCTGCAGTCCACTTCAACGGAATCCCAATCGGATTTGATTCTGTTTTCGCCTATTATTACGATGGGTATTTCAAGTTCTTCAATCCATTGGATGTATTCTTCATCGAGCCCCAGTGTATACAGCAAAATAATACCATCAACCTTGCGGGTCACCAGCTGATCGATGTATTCCTTCTCAAGCTCAGGATCTCCTTCCATGTTACACATGAAGGTGATGTATCCCTTCTGCCTTGCCACATCTTCCACACCGTTTGCGATTTCCATATAGTTGGAATTCAGAGTATGTGGAATCACAAGACCTATGGTTTTTGTCTTGTTAAAGTTTAGCCCCTGAGCAAACCAGTTTGGTTTATACTCTGTCTCGTCTATTATTTTCTGGATTTTAATGCGGGTTTTTTCTGCCACGTTTTCAGGGTGATTCAAAACCCTGGAAACCGTTGCAACGGACACTCCCGCCGCTTTCGCAATCTGTTTAATGTTCATCGCTTTCACCTTTTGACCGTTTACCACTTCAGGCAGATAAATTATGACACTTTTTTCCCTTTGAAGCAAGTTAAAGCTCCCGATACTATTCTGTCTTTCTCTTTAGAGAAATAAAAATTCCAACTATGCACATTGCTGCGAATACAATAAAGGCGGTGTTTATAACCCCCACAAGGGAATCCGGATCCGCATTGGCCAGTTCAATTCCCGGCATCATAACTGTTACAATTATGGTTACGATTACCATGCTGAGAGTCTGTCCGATTGTCCTCATGGTATTAACAATAGCATTGGCAACGCCGTAGTCCCGCTTATCAACACATGACAGTATTGCATTGGTATTAGGCGATGAAAAGAATGCAAAACCAAGACCGGTAATTATAAGGGCTGCAATTATATATAACAGGCTTGTATCTCTGCCGATAAATACGAAAAACAGTGTTCCCGCAGCGCATAATCCCATTCCCAATGAAGAGAGTTTGAATGGTGAATATCTATCCGAAAGCCTGCCTATTCTCGGAGTAAAAACCGCCATCACCAGTGGCTGTGCTATCATTATTATCCCTGCAGTCTGGGAAGAATATCCCAGAGCAATCTGCAGATAGATCGAAATCAGATATCCTATGGCAAATGTGGCCGCATAGTTCATCAGTGCAGCTATGTTTGATAGGGTGTATCCCACATTTTTTCTGAACAGATGCACATTCAGAACGGGATCGGTCTTGTGCATTTCGTAATACACAAAAATGAATCCAAAAATCAGTCCGATTATTAAAATTGCAATGGGCAGAATTCCATGCTCTATTTTTGACATGCCCAGCATGAACAGGACAATAAAGGCAGCAAACATTGCACTTCCTCCAAAGTCCATTCTGATTTTGCCCTTGCCTTCTGATTCTTCACGGGGAAGACTGACTATAGCCTCAATAAGGGCGATCAACATAAGCCCTCCTGCGGATATGAAGATGGAGCGCCACCCGAACTGGTGGTTCAGTATTCCACCGATAACAGGTCCCACCGACAGGCCGACATAAACAGCCCCTATTGCAAGTCCCAGGGCCTTGCCCTTCATTTCGGCAGGATAGGCGCTTATCAGAATCGGCGTGTTGGAGGAAAGTACCATTGCTGCACCTGTTGCCTGTATGATTCTGAATACAAGGAGCATGGTGAAATTCACTGACAGCACTGCTCCCCCGCAGCTGAATATGAACACCGCGGTTCCTGCAATCAGTACGGTCTTCCTGCATGTAATATCCGCCCAGCGCCCGAAGGGAACGCTAAAGGCTGCAATCGTCAGAAGGAATCCGGTAACCATCCATCCTACTGTAGCCGCCGGAACTCCAAATTCCGCCCCGATCCCCGGTATGGACAGATTCAGAGCACTTCCGATCAGAGACATGGTAAATGAAGTCAGAAGGACAACAATCAATGCCGCCCTTCTCTTTCTTTTCATTTCTTTTTCGGTTTTTATTATTTCAGTCATTTACCGCTTCGCCTCTCAGGCTGAATGTATTTGAATCGTTTATTTTCACATGGATAATACGGCCGATCATATCCTCTGAACCCGCGAAATCCACCAGCTTGAACTCTTCGGTTCTGCCGTTCAGAAGTATTTTTCCCTCTTCCGATACACTCTGTTTTCTGGCAGGGCCATCAACCAGAACTCTGCAGGTGCGGCCCACAAAAGCAGCATTTCTGCTTTTGCTTCCTTCATTTATTATGTCCACAAGGCGATTGAAGCGCCGGTGTTTTATATCCTCCGGAATCTGATCCTCATACTCCGCCGCAGGTGTCCCCTGTCGGGGGGAGTAAAGGAATGTAAAGGCGGAATCATACCGGACATCTTGAGCCAGGGCGAGAGTCTCTTCAAACTCTTCTTCCGTCTCCCCGGGAAACCCTACTATTATGTCTGTGCTTATGGCTATTCCCGGTGCCGCCTGTCTGATCTTTCTCACGAGTTCCAGATAGCTCTTGCGGTCATATTTTCTGTTCATTCTTTTAAGCACTGTGTCCGATCCCGACTGAACAGGAAGATGTATATAGTTGCAGAGTTTATCACATCTGCCAAAAGCGTCGATCAGCTTATCCGAAAGATCCTTTGGATGAGAGGTCATAAATCTTATTCTTTCCAGGCCGGGGGTCTCCGAAAGTGCCCAGATTAGATCGGTGAAATCCCACTGCCCACTCTCGGGGCTGATGCCCTTATATGAGTTAACATTCTGTCCCAGCAGGGTAACCTCTTTTACTCCGTCTATTACCAGATCCCGAACCTCCCTGATAATATTCTCAGGATCCCTGCTCTGTTCCCTTCCCCTGGTATATGGGACAATGCAGTAGGTACAGAAATTATTACAGCCGTACATTATATTTACAAAACTCTTATGCGCGAACAGCCTATTCGCAGGAAGCTCCTCTACGATCTCCCTTCTGTCTTCATAGATCCTGTCAACCCTGAATTCCTTTGAGGAACGAAGCTTATTGTCGATCCTGTTACCTTTTCTTTTCCGGTTGTCGTAAAGTTCCTGCAGCATGTCCGGAAACTCATGAATATTGTGGGTTCCGAATATCACATCCACCCAGGGATAACTCCTCCTGATCTTCCCGGTAATCTGTTCCTGCTGCATCATGCATCCACATACGCAGACAGCGAGATCGGGGTTCTTAGTCTTCGCCTTTTTCAGCTGGCCCAGGGTACCAAAAAAACGCTTATCAGCATTCTCCCGAATGCTGCAAGTGTTTATAATTACAATATCCACAACATCAACTTCAGCTGCACTGGCGGGGGTATACCCCCTTGCGGCAAGCATTCCTGAAATTATTTCGGAATCATGCTCATTCATCTGGCAGCCGAATGTAATTATCTTGAAACTATTTCCCTTATTCATTATATATCTGTTAATCGTGTTCAGGGCGACGCTGTCTGCTCATGAGCTCTGCCAGTGCTTCAGAAACTTTCTTATTTCCCTTTGTGACATTATATATTGCATCAGTAATAGGCATTTCCACCTCTGCGATCTTTGCCAGTTCGTATGCTGCCTCTGCTGTGTACATTCCTTCTACAACCATTCCTACTTTTTCTACTGCTTCTTCAGGAGACATTCCTTCACCTATCATGATCCCGCAGCGACGGTTTCTCGAATGCATGCTCGTACAGGTTACGATCAGATCTCCTGTTCCTGTAAGCCCCGCAAAGGTTTCAGGTTTCGCGCCCAGTTTAACACCCAGTCTGGTTATCTCCGCCAGACCCCTTGTCATAAGAGCTGCTTTTGCATTGTCTCCGAATCCCATTCCATCTGAGATCCCGGCCCCTAATGCGATTATGTTTTTCAGAGCACCCCCAAGTTCTACACCAATAACATCGTCTGAAGTATAAACTCTGAATCTGTCTGTCATGAAAAGATCCTGGATGGCCTTAGCTGATTCCGGGTTCCTTGATGCGGTTGCAACGGTAGTAGGCTGTCTTCGTCCAACTTCCTCTGCGTGTGATGGTCCGGAAAGAACCACGTATTTGTCCATCTTTTCCGGAGTTCCCATTTCCTTGAAAACTTCCTCTGCGATTTCGGACATTCTCTTGTGAGTCCCCCTCTCGATTCCTTTAGCCACATTGATAAACAGGGCATCCTCCGGAAGATATTCCAGAGCAGACATCAGTGCACTTCTGAAATGCTGTGCGGGGGCGGAGAACAGAACCACATCTGCCCCGGTGCAGGCTTCCTCACTTGAATATACTATCTTAATATTATCGCTAAGCTGGACTCCCGGGAGATAGTCAATGTTCTCACGATACTTCTCCATTGATTTCAGATGCTTCTCATCGACGTCGAATATTCTGACTTTATTTCCCTTATCAGCAATAACTGTTGCCAATGCCGTACCCCAGCTGCCTGCTCCAATAACGCCTACAGTCTTCATGTCTGTCTTCATGTCTACCTCCATTAATTATACAATACTAATGATTCTTCCAACACGGTAAGCTTACTCACCTTGCTGTTTTTTTTCGAATATACTCATAATCGGCTCCTGGCCGTGAATCAGTCTTACTATGTTCGCTCTGTGCATGATGATGACTATAACCGCAATAACCAGTGTCACCGGTGCATACCACGGCTTCAGGAAGAAGCAGAGAATCGGCAAACATATGGCACCTATAATTGAACCGACTGACATGCGTTTGGAAATCAGAACCATGAGAAGGACAATTCCCAGAGACAAAAAAGCAACCAGAGGGCTTACCGCCAGGACTGCACCGAAGGTAGTGGCAACTCCCTTACCCCCTTTGAACTTATATAGCATGGGCCATACATGTCCCAGGTAAACCATCAGCCCGCAGATTGATGCACCCAGATTTCCTGCTGCAAACAAGCCTATGAGAACTGCAACTACGCCCTTGAGAATATCAATAACGAGGGTTACAGCCCCTGCCTTTTTGCCCATTACTCTTAGGGCATTCGTTGTGCCGGCATTGCCGCTCCCTTCACTCTTGATATCTATTCCCTGTTTTTTCGCAAGGATTATTGAAGGCGAAATGTTTCCGATAAAATATGCAACAACACCGCACAATCCTGCAATCACAACCTGACTCATATGAAATCGTTCTCCTTTTCACCCTTCTCTCTGAATACAAACTTAAGTGATGTTCCCTCAAAGCCGAAAGCCTCTCTGATCTGATTCTCCAGATATCTTGAGTATGAGAAATGCATCAGCGGTCTTGAGTTTATCTTGAATGAGAACAGTGGCGGTTTCACGCCAACCTGCGTAACGTAATAAATCTTCAGTCTCTTGCCCTTGTCCGAAGGTGGCTGTTTCATCATGGTGGCATCCGTAATGATCGTGTTCAGTTTGCCGGTAGGAACTCTCATTGCTCTGTTCTCGGCAACGTACTTCCCCATATCCATTACCTGCCCCACCCTCTGACCTGTAAGTGCCGAAATAAAGATGCATGGAGCATATGACATGAAGCCGAGTTCTCTCTTTACCTTTGCCTTGAAATCTCTCATGGTGTTTGTTTCTTTTTCCACAAGGTCCCACTTGTTTACAACCACGACGATACCCTTTCCCGCTTCATGGGCAATGCCTGCGATCTTCTTGTCCTGCTCGGTGACTCCCTCTGTGGCCTCTATCATAAGCATGCACACATCGCATCTTTCAACGGCGGCCACTGCACGGATGACGCTGAACTTTTCTATGTCTTCGCTGACCTTGCTTTTGCGTCTTATTCCTGCTGTATCGATCAGGGTGTATTCTTCTCCATCGTGAACAAAAGGTGTATCGATGGAATCTCTGGTGGTTCCCGCAACCGGTGAAACAATTACGCGGTTCTCCCCCAGAAGCTTGTTTATAAGTGAAGACTTGCCTACATTAGGCTTGCCGATCATCGCAATTTTAATGGAATCATCCTCTAAATCATCCCCACCTTCAGGAAATCCTGAAATAATATCATCAAGCAGATCTCCCAGATTCAGCATGTTTGCAGAGGAAATCGGGATCGGTTCACCCAGCCCCAGCTCGTAGAAATCATAGAAATAATCCGGGAGTTCGGGTTTGTCCAACTTGTTGACTGCCAGAACAACCTTCTTTCCTGTCTTCATGAGCATATGGGCAACCTCTCTGTCTGCTGCAGTGAGTCCTTCCTTGCCGTCAACCATAAAAAGAATTACATCTGCCGTGTCCATGGCCATCTCGGCCTGCTCCCTCATCTGTGACAGGATCACATCTTTGCTATCCGGTTCGATTCCCCCGGTATCAATAAGCGCGAAATGTACGCCGGACCACTCGGCCTCAGCGTATATTCTGTCTCTTGTTACACCTGGGGTATCCTCTACTATCGATACACGGTGCCCAACCACTCTATTAAAAAATGTCGATTTGCCCACATTTGGGCGGCCCACTACGGCCACCAGAGGTAAACTCATCTATTCTATTATTCCTTTCGCGAAATCCATGGGATCGAATTCCTTCAGATCCTCAATACCTTCACCCAGTCCTACAAACTTGATAGGCTTATCGTATTCATCGGCTATTGTTAAAACTATTCCTCCCTTGGCGGTTCCGTCCAGTTTGGTGAGAACAATCCCGCTTATGTCGGCCACATCTCCGAATTCCTCAACCTGTGATACTGCATTTTTCCCTGTTGTGGCATCGAGTACCAGCAAATTCTCTCTGGCTGCCTCCGGCCACTCCCTTGAAATAACCTTGTTCATCTTGTTCAGCTCATCCATCAGATTCTTCTTGTTCTGAAGTCTTCCTGCGGTATCGCAGATAAGCACATCCATGTTCTTTGCTTTGGCTGACTGAATGGCATCGTAAATCACTGCCGAAGGATCCGCTCCCTCAGCGTGCCTGATCACATTAACCCCTACTCTTTCTCCCCATATCTGAAGCTGTTCACTGGCGGCAGCTCTGAAGGTGTCAGCAGCAGCCAGCATTACAGTATGTCCTTCCTTCTTAAGTTTATAAGCCATCTTTCCAATGGAGGTAGTCTTGCCGCCACCGTTGATTCCTATCACAAGAATAACCAGAGGATATTCACTGCAAAGCTTTTGAGCTTCACCCTTGTTGATCGTATCAGCAATAATCTTGCTGAGTCTGATTTTGATCACCTCAGGCTTGGTCATGTTGTTAGCCTTAACCTCTTTCTTGAGAGTATCCACAACCTTCCTTGTGGTTTCCATGCCGATATCCGAAGTTATCAGAATTTCCTCAAGTTCTTCAAAAAAATCCTCATCAATGCTTGGATTCATCAGTATGGCATCGCTAATCCGCTGGGACAGGCGCCCAAAAAAGCCCTTCTTTTCTTCTAGCATATTATCTCCTTAACTAACCATTGTAAGCCGATAAATCATCTTCAAGTGATAAAGACAGCACTTTTGACACACCCTTTTCAGGCATGGTCACACCATATAACACATCCGCATGCTCCATGGTCGCCTTCTGGTGAGTAACCAAAGTGAATTGTATATTATCAAACTGTCTCAGGCAGTGAATGAACCTGTCAATATTGGAATCGTCAAGTGAGGCCTCCACCTCGTCCAGAATACAGAATGGTGTCGGCTTTGCCTGAAGTACCGCAAACATCAGAGCAATGGCGGTCAGAGTCTTTTCTCCCCCTGACAGCAGATTGATATTCTGAAGTTTTTTACCCGGCGGCTGTGCGACTATATCTATATTGGCCTCCAGAGGATTCTGTTCATCGGAAAGCCGCAGTTCCGCATGGCCACCTCCAAAAAGATCCTGGAACTGTTTTTCAAAGTTTACAGCAATCTGCTCGAAGCTTTCCATAAATCTGATTCTTATGGTCTTGTCCATTTCCGAAATAATGCTTTTTAGATCATCCATGGCCTTCTGAACATCTCCACGCTCATTTGTTAGAAATTCATAACGCTCACTTACTGAGGCATACTCTTCAATGGCTCCAATATTAACCTCCCCCAGTTCCCTGATGCGATTCTTAATCTGTCTGTTATCTTTAACTGCTTTTGAGAGAACGAATTCCTGGGCCTTAAACTCCATTGCCTGAACATAGGAAACTTCGAAATCCTCCCACAGTTTTTCTTTATATGTTTCCAGCTGAGCATCGTTTTTGGCTTTGCGCACATCCAGATCATACTTCTGATCCTGGAATCCCTGGATTTTCTGAACCCTTTCTTCCTTGTCCGCATTCAACTGCGCAAGCTGAGCGCTCAGAGCAGCCTTCTCCTCTGAAACAGTCTGCAGATGTTCTTCAGCATCCTTCTTTCTGGTCTCGTATTCCTGTATCCTAAGATTCACATCGGCATCCCCGGTAAGAGAAAGTTTTTCTTTTTCCAGTGCCTGGGCCTTTTCCCTGTGTCTCAGGATGTCCGTTTCTATTTCGCTTATGGCTCTGTTTATTCTTTCAACAAGCTCATCGGCATGAGCCTTCCTGTCATCACAGGAGTTGACGATGATTCTGGCATTTGTTATTTCCTCGTTGACAGCATCATGCTCAGCCTTTCTTACATCGTGCTCTGCCATCCTCGCTTCAAAGGAAGTCTCCGCTTCCTTAATCGCAAGCTGCTTTTCTTCAATTGAGACTCTGATCTTTTCGATCAATGCCTGGGTGTTCTCCTGTTCAATTCTGATGTTGTCCAGCTCCCTGTCCACCTTATCACCACTGTTTCTGATGTCCATGAGAGCCGTCTCAGCAATTGCAATCTCGTTGTCTTTAATGATAAGTGCGTGCTCCGCGGCGCGGATTTCTCCGTCCATGGTACCCATCTTAACCGAATAGCTTCGGATTTTATTGCTGAGGACATCAAGTCTTTCTGAATCCTTCTTCTGCTGAGCCGTCTTGGCATCAATATCCCTTCCCAGCTGGGCTAGCTCCGCCTTCCTGTCCAGAATGTTCGCGCTCTTGTTCCTATACTTGCCGCCGGTTATGGCACCCCTTTCGTTGATGATTTCCCCATCAAGTGTTACAAGCAGCAATCCCTTTTTCTTTCGAGAAAGTCTGATGGCTGCATCCATGTCCTCCACCAGAATAACCTTTCCAAGCAGGTAGCTTACTACCTGCTGGTATCGGGCATCGTAAGCGATTACTTCAGATGCAAAACCAACACCCCCCGCTTCATTTCTGATGCTTGAATCGGGTTTTTCCCTTCCTTTTATTGAAGCCAGGGGCAGAAATGTCATTCTCCCGGCATTGTTCTCCTTGAGGGATCTGATCGCGGCCTTGGCACTGTCCTCATCATCGCAGACTATGTTCTGCAGGGACTGCCCCAGTGCCGTTTCAATGGCTGTTTCGTATCCTTCCGGAACCTGAATTAGTTCTGCAACCACACCGTGAACACCCCTCATTCCGGATTTCATCACATGCTTAACCGCATAATTGTATCCTTCGTAATTTGATTCCATCTCCTCGATGGTTCTTTTTCTGGCTATCATT
>JAQVOT010000144.1 GCA_028702415.1 Eubacteriales bacterium | reverse complement strand
CCTTTCTTAATAATATACACAGTTAACCGTCACTTTGTCTTCATTCCGATGTATTCACCGGCCGCGGATACCGCCGATTCAGCAGCAGTCCTCAAATCCCTCCCATTTACAAGTTCATATACCAGCCGAGCAGAGGCCACATCACCAGCCCCTCTGGTTTCAACAGAAGAATACTGTTCATAAGGCTTGATGATTCCGGCTTCCCTGCCTTCCTTATAATACAGACCTCCCCCCTTGAGAGTGATTACCGTTTTCTGAACACCGCGAGCTTCAAAGCATTCACCTGCTGCCATCAACTGATCCGGTCCCAACACCTGCTGTCCGCTCATGGCTTCCGCCTCCATCCTCCCGGGCATAACGCAGCTTGCTCTGAGAGAAGAATCCCTGTAGGCATATCCTCCTGAAATTGAACCGGGATCGAAATAAATAGGACAGCTTCCGGCATACTTCTCTGAAATGTAATTCAGTGTTTCCACAGGAATGCTTCCGTCAACAAATATACTCTCCGCAGTATCTAGTGTGCCGGCAGCTTCATCTATCAGTTGCGGCGTTATCTCCTTTGCCAGTTTCATGTTTTCTCTGGCAAAATCAATGTCACCCAGAACGTTTAAAATTTCTACTCCTACGGGTGTAACTCCGGGGAGAGTCTTCACCTCCAGGATGTTCACGCCTGTTGCTTCAAGCTCACACTTTGCCGCAAGACCAAGTGCATCCTCTCCCACGACCGAAACCAATGACACCTCTGTCTTTGGACCCAGAATTCGGGCCACATTGTAGCCGCATCCGCTGAAGACAACTTGAATGTCTGTTTCCTCTCCTTCAGAAACCGAGTCATAGCCTCCAAAATTCTTTGAATCAAGTCCAACCTTGTCCCAGTAATTGTCATTGGCCTGTTCCTGCATTTTCTGCTGGTAGTAGGCTCTGAATCTGGCATCCAGAGGATCCTCCTCACCAGGGCTGTTTTCCCATGAGACTTCTCCCACCTGCTCTGTATCCTTACCCAGGTTGCTGATATCAATGCCTGCTGAGAGGAGCGCCTCCTCATCCTGCTTTCTCTGTTTTTCTATATCTCTATCCGGTAGCGTCATTTTAATTCGTACCGTAGCCCTGATTCCACTTATTACTGCTATCATTTGTCAAATACGCTCCCTCCGATAAATTCTCTGATAATAGAGTTGTTTGGAATATCTGCCTCTTCATCTATCTCCCTGAAGAATTTGAAGAATTCTATTAATCTTACCGCCTCGCTGTATTCAGGTTCCTCCGGTTTGACTTCTTTTAGCAAAGGCAAGGCATACTTTTTCAGAATGCCGCTCTCATAGGCTAGTGTGGTGTTAAACAGTACATCAGCTCTCCCGCTGAATGGAAATATGTTCTTGCTTTCACCTTCTCTCACCTTCGGCCATTGCTTTATGGTGCTGGCAGCATTATAATTTCTGTACTTGTGGTCACGGACCATTCTCCTGAGCATTCTGGCATCTGTTGTAGGAACCCTGTTCTGGCTGTCGATGTTAATCTGGGTGATAGGGCTGATATAGATTCTGAATTTTTCTCTCTCATCAATATGATCTGTAAGCTTATGGTTCAGAGCATGAATTCCCTCAATTACTATCGGCTGTATTTTTTCAATACTGGTTATTCGTCTGCCGAAATGTTTTTTTCCATCCAGAAAATCAAACTCCGGAATATCCACCTCCCTGCCGGCCAGCAGATCATTCAAGTTGCTTGTTAACAGGTCAATGTCCAGAGCATCCAGGTTTTCATAGTTCTTCTCACCTTTTTCGTCCACCGATATATCTACTCTTTCCAAAAAGTAGTCATCGGTTCCCATATGCAGAGGTACAAGCCCCAACACTCTCAGCTGTATACCAAGTCTCCTTGCAAAGGTCGTCTTACCTGAAGATGAAGGCCCTGCAATCAGAACGATTCTCTTATTTTCCGTTCTTATCATATCAGCGATCTCTGCAATCTTTTTTTCATGAAGAGCTTCTGAAAGCAGAATCATATCCCTGGCACCGCCACTTGAAATTATCTCGTTAAAATCCGCCACATTATGTGCCCCCAACAGATCAAGCCACCTTCGTTCCTCTGCAAAAGTCTCGTACAGTTTACTGTCGTCCAGAAATTTAGGTATCTGATCAGGCTTATGGGAATAAGAAAATCTAAGCAATATTCCATCTTTGTATTTACGAAGTTCGAATACCTTAATGTATCCGGTTGAAGGAACCATAGGCCCAAAGAAATAATTGATATAATCGCCGGTTCTATAGAATATGGCTCTGTAATCCTTTTCTTCGACTTCATCGAGCAGTTTGGCTTTCTCAGGGTAACCGTATTGCTCCCACATGGCAACGCCATCTTCCTTTGACACAATATCTTTCTCTATAGGAATATTGTCACTGACAATCTGCTTCATGCGCTCTTCTATTTCCTCAACAGTCTCCTGATCTATTTCTGTTGAAAGCGCATCAACAGTCTTCTGCTCTGCATTTTTGACAGGCTTTATTTCGGTAAATAACCCTTTTTTCAGGGAGTTGTCAACTTGAACTCTAACTCCATGAAGTCCTCTGGCCTCAAAAACATCTCTCACTGCCATCATGTAAATCAAAACAAGACCTCTCTGGTAAACCAGTGTTGCCGCGTAAGTTCTCATATCCAGAAGTTCAACCCTGTCCCCCTCTTTTACCACGTCGGTCAGTTCTTTGTCCATACCGTTTACCCTTGCGAGCAGGAAACCGTAAGCTGTGACTCTCTCAGTTTTTAATGCAATCATTGTCTCCTTCGCAATGTCCTCAAGTCGCCCGGATGGATTTACTTCAGTTTTTTCATACTCGCCCTGTGGGTCTTTTTTCAATAAAATATTCATAAAAAAATTATACCACAATTGCCCTGGAAATACAGTTGCTAAAACAATATATATACCCCCCTTTACTCCGGTTTTTCTCTCGCCTCTCCCGATTTAATTGGAACAAAACTCCCTGTATGATAGATTTGTGTTGAAAGTTATTTTAAAGGAAAAAGGATGGCGATACTGATACGGGCCATCCCTTTCATAATTTGTTTTTTTCAATTGTACACTCAAGATTTACTTATTCATCCTCGCCGGACTCTTCATCTTTAAAGTTATTCAAATCGGCCGGGCCCTCTCCCTCAAATGATCTCCCTGCCATATCCATGGCTACATCTTCAGGTGCCGTTGTGGATATGTTCCGGCTCCATGACTTGTTTTTTCTCTTTTTCATGAGATCTAGTATCCTTCTCATCTCATCTTCTTTCAGTGTAATCCCTCTGGACATTCTTTCATGATATGGATCCCACTCGCGAATATCGTATTTTTCAATACCCCCATTCCAGCGGACTAAGTTCAATTCTCTGGTCCATCCTGTTTCCTGGGTACTGATGATTCCGATTTCTTCAATGATATCAAAAGTAATCTCGCTGCCTTCATTCATTGCCATGATTTTTTCTCCTTTCCTTGCGCCCCTTACGCGCAAAACCATGTAACATGTTGTGTGTTTTGTGACATACATATATTACTATTAATTCCATTATTTGTCAACTTTATTTTTTTCTCCATGCAATGAAATACAAAAGCCTTACAAAAACCTTAGAAATTGGCTCTTTGTCACCACCAAGGGGATTTCTTTGGGCCCAACTAACAAAAAATCGGCCATCAGGCCGATTTTTGTTCAAATATGTTTGTATTTCTCCCGGTTATCTGGCTTCCTTTATCAGTGCCGGCAGAATTGCGCATTTGTCCTCGGAAATTGAGGCAACTGACACACGCAGACCTTTAGCGAGCGGTACAAGGAAGATATCTTTTTCTTCCAGCTTCCTGGACAACTCCTCCGGATTGTCGCTGGGAATGCTGATGAAGAAACCGGCATCGTACGGCACGATTTCAAGGCCGCATTCCAGGGCAGCCCTGCTGAAGGCGGCGCCACGTCTGATAAGCATGTTTCTGTAGAATGCCCGTTCTTCATTGATTTTCGCCAGGAGTTCGGGCTCTCCATAGATTCTTGATAGAATAACCTGGGCAAGCTTGGCACTGTTTGACCAGGAACCTCTTGAGGAATATTCCGATACTCTCCTGAATTCCTCCGCAATTTCAGCTGTCTTGGCTACACATATCATCCCACCGCAACGTGATCCGTAAAGGGTGTAGGTCTTGCTAAGACTGTATGCGACGATAGAGATAACATT
>JAQVOT010000143.1 GCA_028702415.1 Eubacteriales bacterium | reverse complement strand
AGCCCTGCAAGATGGCTTGTGACAAGCTAATCAATCCGATGAAAAAGCCTGATCGAACATACAGAACTTACGAAGAAATGGTTGCTGAAGGTATACCTACAAGGTATGAGGCTCAGTACGAAAACCACACGGACCCTACTCTGTCATATCTTGACCCTAACACAGGCGAAGGTGAACCAACTCCGGCATTCACATATGCTCTGTTCATGGCAGAAGTTGCTGTAGAAGTTGCAACCGGTAAGACTACAGTTCTGAAGTACACCTGCATTGATGATGTAGGCGTTATCGGTAACCCTGTATGTCTGGATGGCCAGGCTTACGGGGGTATTGCACACTCAATCGGATTTGCTCTCTACGAAGACTATGAAGATGTTAAGAAGCAGAACAACATTCTGGGTTGCGGAATTGCCACAGCAAACATGCTGCCGGATGACATTGAACTGATTCACATCGAGACTCCGAGAAACACTTCACCATTTGGTTCCTCCGGTGGCTCAGAGGCTTTCCAGTCAGGTGGACACATGGCAGTAATAAATGCTATTGCTAACGCAACAGGACTGAGAATATACGAACTTCCTGCATACCCTGAAAAGGTTAAGGCAGGTCTGGAAGCAATGGCTGCAGGTCAGAAAGACCCTCTCAAGCCAGAAAAGTACTTCCTGGGTTCAGACTTCGACGAAGAAATGGAAAACATCAAGAACAATCCGGTACACTTCGAATAAGTTAATAAATGTGTAGAGAAGTTGAGCTATGCACTGCATGCTCAACTTCTCTTATACATGAATGATGGGAACTTGGGACCGCCACCCGTGCCCGAGTTCCTTTTTAAAATATGAGCTTTGGGTGAGTTTTGGGGACGTTTCCGAAAACTCATTTTTGGAAGAGTTTTGGGGACGTTTCCGAAAACTCATTTTTGGTAAGAACATGGCTAACAGAGAACCGATAATGGAAGAACATCTGAATAAATTTGACGACTGCCTGCAGCACGAGGTTTCTTTCTGCACTGCAGCTTGTCCCTTCAATCTGGACGTGAACACTTTTATCACGCGTCTTCAGGAGGGTCGATTTAATGCTGCCTATAAAGCCTATCGTGATGCAACAGGATTTCCGGAAATCGCAGCAATGCTATGCACGGAGGAATGTAAGGGCAGTTGCCTGCGAAATGCAGTGGCAGGCGGCACAGATGCAAAGGCAGCTGACCCTATTGAGCTTCTGAAGCTCGAGAAGGCCGTTCTTGAACACAGCACCCGCAAGGAGCCTGTAAACTACAACATTCCTTCCAAACACAAGAGCGTGGCAATTATCGGTGCCGGCATCAGCGGCATGGCCTGCGCTCTGAGGATGGCAACCAAGAAATACAAGGTTACCATCTTTGAAAAATCCGACCGCACGGGTGGTGCACTTATGAAGGGTGTAGCCGAGGCGGCAGAAAGGATTCAGGCTGATTTTGCATTGCAGATGCAGCACCTGGATTACGATATCAGATTCAACACCGAAATTAAATCGCTGGATGAAATACTCCGGCTCGGATATGAAGATAACAAGGCAGCAGCAGAGGGCGCAGTTTCTCCGGTGTCAGCCGTGATGAGATCAAGAACCACCAACGCTTCCCGAAACTACGAAGGGACCTATGATGCCATTTACATCGCAACAGGGGCAGGCGGTCCGGACTTCGGAGTTGCTGCAAAGGCAGACAGTGCCAACTTCGGCGGCCCATGTCTAGTGATAAGCCATAAATATAACTCTACAGATACCGCAGTATTCCTTGGAGGTATGCTAACCGGCGCTGACCCGATTCACGCTCTTGCAGACGGTCTCAGAATCTCAACGGCTATAGACAACTATACACTAACCGGAATTCTGAAGTATCCGGTTTACCCTGAAACAGAAATTCAGATTGACGAGACTCACTACCTTACAACAAAAACTGTCACCTCTGCCGATAAAGTTTACACCAAAGAAGAAGCCGTAAAAGAAGCAAAACGCTGCATGAAATGTCAGTGTAGTGCCTGTCGGCTCCACTGCGACCTGACAGAGTATCTGCACAAGTGGCCGCTGCGTATCAAAGATGAAATAATCGCAACCACAGCTCCGGGAAGATCGGAGCTCCATGCCACACCGGCTGTCAGACTTATCAACTCTTGTACTCACTGCGGACTTTGCAAACAGACCTGTCCTTCGGACATCGACATTGACGGCCTAATTCAGTCTGCCCGTGTTCGTATGCACAAACTGGGCAAGATGCCATGGGCCTTCAACGACTTCTTCCTTCGGGACATGGCTTTTACAAACAGCGACGCTGCTTATTTTTGTGAAATGAGTCCTGGGGACGTGTCCGAAAACTCATTTAACACAACACCTGGCGCGGCACCGAAATACCTGTTCTTTCCCGGCTGTCAGCTTGGGGCAAGCGAACCTGAACTGGTAATCAAGGCATATGAATGGCTATTGAACCAATCCCCTGCCTCCGGCATTATGCTAAGCTGCTGCGGAATTCCTGCTCAGTGGGCCGGTGACGAAGATCTCCGGGACGAAGTGCTTGCCCGCATTAGACAGAACTGGGAGAAGACGGGAAAGCCGGTTTTGGTCCTTGCATGCCCTACATGTCGCAACACTTTCGCCCGGCAATTGCCTGAAATAGAAACCGTCTTTCTGTATGAACTGATGGCAGAAAAAATGAGTTTTGGGAAACGTCCCGAAAACTCACCCGGTAGTTCATTGGCTTTCGCGGTGTTTGATCCCTGTGCTACAGAGCAAGATGAGCCTGTCAGAAATGCGATTAGGAATATAACAAGGGGCTTGAACATCAAGACTGAGCCACTGCCGATACAGGAGAAGTGGTCTGCATGCTGCAGTTTTGGCGGACACGGAATTCTGGCAGATCCCGAGTTCACAAAGTTCGTCAGAAATAACAGAATCAGGGAAAGCAATCTGCCTTACATAACATACTGCATCAACTGCAGGGATTCCTTCCTTCACGAGGGCAAGCAGGCTACACATATCCTTAATCTGATTTTCGGCACCCAGCCGAAGACGGATACGATTACTCAGCGCAGAGAAAACAGAATCCGTCTGAAGGAGACCCTAATGAAGGATTATTTTAACACATCGCCAAGGGGCGATTCAAAGCCAACGGGCGATTCAAAAGAAGCCTCAAAGGATGCTATGGTTTCTGGCGACAGCGGACTGATCACCTTGACAATGAGTGATGAAGTCCGTCACAAGTTAAGCGAAGAATTTATCCTGGAACACGAGGCCGCCGATGCTGTCAGCTTTTGCGAGAAAACCGGCAGAACTTTACTGGATCAGGAGAAAAACTCCTATATCGGCTATCGTAAGATCGGCAACCTTACCTACTGGGTGGAATATCGCAAAACCAATAAGCCCGACTGCTTCGAGCTGCTTAACGCTTACACTCACAGAATGACTATTGATTTGGAGATGATCTGGAATGGACACAAAATCGACATCCACGAATAATTTAATATGCACGAAGTGCGGCGTTCCCCTTGAGAAAATCAAGGTCAACTTCAAGTACCTTACCAAGCAGTTTGAACATGAGGTTGACCGCTGCCCTGTCTGCGGCCAGGTATACATTCCTGAAAGTCTGGCAAAGGGCAGAATGGCTGAAGTTGAAAAAATTCTTGAAGATAAATAGAAAGGATGAACACTAATGTCAGATAAATTCACTCTCGTCCGTGCTCCCCTTATTACAGATCCGGATGGAAAAACCCATGGGCAGTATAAGAAATGTAAATATGCTTTTTTTCCGGGCTGCTGCCTTTGCGCACAGGAACCGGAAATCGTGGCCAAAACCTATGAGTCCCTGCTTTTTCAGAACCCAGACACCGCGATCTTCATCCAATGCTGCGAGGATGTGGGTGAAATCCGGGAGAAATGGACCGATTTGGGAAAGCCGGAAATGATAATGTGCTGTCAGGAAGGCCGGAAAGTTTTTGCAGAAAAACTACCGGAGATTCCTGTGTCTTCCCTTTATGATATATTCCTTGAATATGAAATCAGCGGCGGCTGCAACAGCGTTGACTATTGTCTTCACGATTCTGTAAACGGCGATGCAGTTTCTGATTTGGCGGAAGACATGGGCGTTACTATCCATGAATACAAAGAGGACAGCCCTTTCCCATATCTTGTGGGGGACATCAGCCTCAGGAACAGACTCAAGGAATCAGGCCACGATGCGGTTCACATTCTGGAGCTGATGTTCGGAATGG
>JAQVOT010000142.1 GCA_028702415.1 Eubacteriales bacterium | reverse complement strand
CCCGAACGACGTATATGGAATAATTGTTCCTGCCGTTATGGAAAGAGTAGTCAGCAGCAGTACAGGCAAAGACGCACGGCTTTGAATAAATGGAATTTTGGGTGTGCGTATCATATGAATGACAAGCGTTTGTGTCCAGAGGCTTTCCACAAACCATCCGGCGTTGAAGAGTGAAGCAAACAAGACTTTGTCAACACCCGCCGCACCATAAGCGCCTCCTGCAGCTGCAGGGCAGATGATGAAAAACATGACAATATATGTGATCACATCGAATACCGAACTTGCAGGTCCTATCCAGAGCATAAATTTCCCAATCGATGAAGCATCCCACTTTCGGGGCTTTTTAAGATAATCTGCATCCATATTATCCCACGGAATTGAAATGCAGGATATATCATAGATTAGATTTAACAAAATTATCTGCACCGGCAGCATTGGCAAAAATGGCAGAAACGCGCTTGCAGCAACAATCGAGAGCATATTGCCGAAATTTGAGCTTACGGTCATTTTAATGTATTTAATAATATTTCCAAAGGTTTTGCGACCTTCAATAATTCCCTCTTTTAGTACCATTAAATCTTTTTCAAGAAGAATGATATCAGCAGATTCCTTTGCAATATCAACAGCCGTATCAACCGAAATGCCGACATCAGCTTCACGCATAGCGGCAGCATCGTTTATGCCATCACCCATAAAGCCGATTACGTGACCATTTTCCCGCAGAACCCTGACAATCCTCGTTTTTTGCTGCGGCGACAGCTTGGCAAATACGCCTGTAGATTCCATCTCTTTTGCAAGCAACACATCATCCATTTGGTCAATGTCAGAGCCAAGAAGCAGATTTTCAACCTTCAGGCCCACCTGCCTGCAAATACATCGTGTTACAGCGTCATTGTCGCCAGTTAAAACTTTAACCGCAACACCATATTCATCGAGTGCCTTTATAGCAGCCATTACCGTTTTCTTCGGCGGATCAAGGAAAGCAAGATATCCCATAAGAACCATATCGGTTTCGTCTTTTACTGAGAAGACACTCTCAACCGACGGATTATTTTTCTGGGCAACCGCAATAACACGCATACCAGTTCTATTTAGCTTTTCAACCGTTTTAAGGATTTCACAGCGGATTTCATCCGTTAAAGTCTCGGCATTGCCTTTATATTCCGCATGTGTGGAAATAGCAAGCATTTCCTCAACGGCACCTTTTGTGATAAGTTGAGTTTTTCCGTCTGTATCTCTAATAACTACGCTCATCCTTCGGCGATTAAAATCAAACGGGATTTCATCAACCTTAATATACCGTTGCTAGAGAGAAATATAGGGTTCTTTGTCTGCATGGGCTAAAATTGCCACGTCCATAAGGTTTTTAAGTCCGGTTTGATAGAAGCTGTTCAAAAAAGCATGCCGCAGAACTCTTTCATCCTCATGCCCGTGAATATCAAGATGGTATTCCAAAACAACTTTATCCTGTGTTAATGTTCCTGTTTTGTCGGTGCACAAAATATCTATGGCTCCAAAGTTCTGCATGGAATTGAGGTGCTTGACAACCGTCTTTTTCTTTGCCAGTTCAACAGCGCCTTTTGCAAGGTTTGTTGTAACAATCATCGGAAGCATCTCCGGAGTAAGTCCAACAGCAACAGAAAGCGCAAACATAAATGCCTGAAGCCAATCGCCTTTTGTTAAGCCATTCACAAAAAACACAACAGGTACCATAAGCATCATAAAACGAATAAGCACCCAGGATACAGAATTAATGCCCTTTTCAAAGCTTGTTGCAATTTTTTTCCCGGTAATTGCTTTTGCCATAGAACCAAAGCAGGTGTAATCACCTGTCGCAAGCACAACACAGGTTGCAGAACCACTTATAACATTACTGCCCATAAATGCCAGATTTGAGAGTTCAAGCGGGCTGCCAGTAGCTTGTTCATTGGGGGTGTCGCACTTTTCAACCGGTTCGCTTTCACCCGTCAGTGCGGACTGACTTATAAACAAATCTTTAGAAGCAATTATTCTGACATCTGCAGGTATCATATCGCCTGCAGCCAGATAGACAATATCACCCGG
The DNA here is from genome assembly GCA_028702415.1 of Eubacteriales bacterium. GTDB lineage: Bacteria > Bacillota > Clostridia > Peptostreptococcales > Anaerovoracaceae > Lentihominibacter. The sequence goes on along the minus strand of JAQVOT010000142.1, from coordinate 2,171 downwards.
GACAATTTCAGAAAGATTAATTTCCTTTTTGCCCTCGCCTGCACGCTCAACCGCCGCAGTTGTATGTACCTGCGCCTTTAGTTTTTCAGCCGCGTTATTAGAGCGTGTCTCCTGAATAAATCGAAGAAGGCCGCTTATTATTACCATTAATACAATGACAATAACTGTTTCAAAATTTCTGTCCTTAGGCGCGGCCAAAATGACATCTGTAAACAAGGATATCATCGCAAGGACGAAAAGAACAATGGTAAACGGGTTTATAAAAGCACCTGCAAGTCTTGACAGCAGCGATTCCGGCTTTTCATGTGAAATTTCATTGCTGCCGTACTTGTCTCTCAGCGTTTCAGCATATTCTTCACTATAGCCGCCGGGAGATGTGTTCAGTTCTTTTAAAAGCGAATTTTTCTCCATTTTGCTTGCTTTAATCAGCTTTTCTGCTATTGGAGAGACAAAATTAACTGCATTTTGATTTGTTTTCTTTTTCATTATCTTTACCTCCCAGTAAGTAATATGTAAACAACTTAAGGGGCAAAGACATAAAATCAGGACATAAGTATATTCTGTTCAGCGAGAAGAACAGATAGAGAAAAGGCTTCTATATCTGTTTAAATTGATACTTCGCCCGTCAGGTTCTATGTCGCCAATACTGTATGTATCCATTCTTCTCACCTCCCTTTATTTGTGAAATAATCTGTACAATACTAAAAGGTTTATTATAAAACAAAAATCCCCTGCTAAAATATTAGGCAGGGGACATAAGTTTTACAAAAAACATGCTAAAATAACACGTATCCGTTCAAGCTTTAGCATCGCAGGGCAGTGAAGTTGCATTAGATTACGCCTTGTATCGACATAACCTGCTAACCTTCTTATAGTGTCTCCACTACTTCGCGGCAGCAACCCGTATCCCAGCGGTAGCCTCACCTACCGTATTTATTCAAATAATAATTAATGATATCACTTATTTGATAATAAGTCAACATAAATTAAGTTTAAACAATTTAACGGAGGGTGTACATATGGACCAGGAGAGTGACAAAGCTATAAAATTTTTCAAGAGAATAACAGGGAACTCTAATGATTCCCAAGTCCTTTGACAGTCTGAAATTAAAGCAGAAAATAAGCAATGAGCGGAATAGTCACCACGGAGAGAAGAGTAGTGATAAAGATACCTTTTGTGGCGAGTTGAACGTTATTTTCGTATTTATTAGCAAAGAGCACGGCTGATGTGGTAACAGGCATGGCAATAATGATAATGACGATACCCAGAATATACTGGCTTGAGATGACGTTTTTCAAAATTAACCATGCTGCTGCGGGGAGCAATACCTGTCTAATGACAGCGTAAGGATAAAGTTTAAGCTCTGAAAAAACGCTTTTAATCGAAATATTGGAAAGCTCAATACCAATAACGATCATCGCCAAAGGCGTGGTAGTTTCCCCAATGGTTTTCAAAGTATTGTTTAACATATCAGGCAGCCGAATATTGGCAATAAATATAGTGAGGGCGAACAGGGATGCGATTATACCGGGTGATAGTAAATTTTTCAGATTCAGGGTATTTTTTTCCCCTCCTTTTGACATGAGTATGATGCCAAGGGTAAAGTTGGTGATGATAGCTATAAGATTAAATATAGAGGCATACAGGATAGCACCTTCTCCAAAGATAGATGCTATGAGGGGATAGCCCATAAAGCCGACGTTCGAAAAGATGGTCATATAAATATAAAGATGGCTTTCTTCTTTTTTTACGTGCAATATTCTGGTGATCAACCAGGAAATAAAGGGCATAAGAACAAAGAAAAGAACAGAAATAATGAACATTGGAAGTATATCATTCTTTTCGGTATCACCGGGTATAGCTGCAACTGAGGCTATAATCATACAGGGCATCGTAATAAGTATGATAAAACTGGATAGCTGTATTCCAAATTTCTCATTGACGACTTTCGTTTTAGCGGAAATATAGCCTAAAGCGAGGATCAAAAAAAGCTGCAACATCTCACTGATGACAATAATATTCATGATTTTTCTCCTTTAATGGAGTGTCCCATGTTTTTGTATATTAACAAAAACTGAAGTAGAGTAATGAATAATTCTTAGGGGTAGATTATCGGAATACGCACTAGCCCCTTATCTGAGTATTATAAACTTAATTGGTTGCATGTCAA
>JAQVOT010000141.1 GCA_028702415.1 Eubacteriales bacterium | reverse complement strand
CGCAAATCACCGCCTTTTTTCAAAACCTTGTTGAGTACGATATTGATTATCATAATGAAAATAAACAACACACGCCCGATTCCGTACAAGGTATCTCGGTGCAGTCCTCTTGAATACGCCCATTCAATGGGGATAGAAGCGGTCAACAACCGCACGGGTTTCAAAAATTCCGGCATGATTGCGGCGTTTCCGGCAACCATGATAACTGCCATTGCTTCGCCTATTGCGCGTCCGACACCTAAAACCATTCCGGCGACAATTCCGCTTTTGGCGGCGGGAACGGTAACTTTGAAAATGCTCTGCAATTTTGTTGAACCGAGCGCAAGAGAAGCGTCCTCATATTGCTTGGGTACGGCTCTGATTGCCGTTTCGGACACGCTGATAATCGTGGGTAATATCATAATAATCAATATGATTATTGCCGCAAGTAAACTTCCGCTTGTTGGAAGTCCGAGAGCGGTTTGGAGCTTGAAGACAAGCGGTACAACCAAGATAGCACCCAAAAGCCCGTAAACAACAGACGGAATCCCGGCAAGTAAATCAATCATCATCCGTAGTCCTGCGGAAACCTTATCCGGCGTTAATTTCGCAAGGAAAACAGCGATAAGAACACCCGTAGGGAGTGCAATCAGAATAGCCGTGAAAGTGGCTATGATTGATGATAAAATCATCGGTGCGATACCAAACTGTGAATTTTCGGGATTCCAAACCTGCCCAAATAAAAACTTGAAAAATCCAATTTTTTGAATGGCAGGCCAACCGGATATAACCATATAGACGGTCATGCAGATTACACAAATCACCGCAGCAAGACCGCAGATTAAAAAAGTGATATTCATAGTCTTTTCTACGGCATTTTTTGATTTGTTGCTTCCGATAATTGAGCTTTTAATATTCATCATCTTACATCCTCATAGCAGATATGGGCGGGCAGTCAGCCCGCCCTTGCGATATATCATTTATTTTATCGGGAGCAGCTTGTTGTCGGCTACGATTTGTTGTCCGGCGTCACTCATTACAAAATCCATGAAAGCCTGTGCCGAAGGGGAGAGGGTTGCGCCTGTCTTTGTCAGAAGATAAAACTCTCTTTTAAGTTTATATGTACCGTTTTTGAGCGTGTCGGTTGATATTGTAACACCCTCATACTTAACGGTATTTACTTTTGACGTATCTACATCTGAGAATGACATATAACCGATAGCGTTCGGGTTTGACGAAACCTGCGTTTGGATTGCGCCCGTATTGTCGGCAACGCTTGCAGAAGCGATAATGTTACTGCCGCCTTTTTCAAGACCGATAATTTCTGCAAATGCGTCCCTTGTGCCGGAACCGCTTTCCCTTGTGATGACTGTTATCGGCGCATCGCTCCCGCCGACTTCGCTCCAATTTACGATTGTTCCCGTATAAATGCTGCTTACCTGCTCTTTGGTAAGATTGTCAACGCCGTTGCCTTTGTTGGTTACGATTGCGATACCGTCAATAGCGTAAGCCGTAGTGTCAAGCCCGTCCTCTGAACCGTCTGTTTTTATTTCGCGGCTGGAATGTCCGATTTCGTAAAGCCCCGACATCGTGTTTTTGATTCCGTCGCCCGAACCGTTCGGCTCATAGTCAATTCTTACATCCCTGTTGTCGTCTTGAAACTGATAGATAAGTGCGTTCATAACCTTTTCAACCGAAGTTGAACCGCCTGTTTTCACCACACCGCTCAAACCTGTTTCGTCATCGTTCCCTGCACCACTACACCCTGTAAAAAGTGTTGACACCATCAAAGCCGTCATAAGTAAAACTGTGATTTTTTTCATAAACCGAACTCCTTTGTTTTTTATTCGTACTGTACGATAATAGTCTAATCTATTGTGGGAGTCCGTAAAAGCAAGGCGGTGTATAGTTTGTGTAAAGCTTGTGTAAAGAAGTTGGAGAAATTACAGAATACCATTGGTCATATGTAAGCCAATTGGTATCAATTTACTTTAATAAAGGGTTGGCAGCCATTGTAGAAAATCATTACATCGGCAATCGACGGAACATGAGTATAGAAGAAGAGAAAGCCTTTTTGGAGCCCTATAGGAAACAAGCAGAACAAGGCCAAATTATTGAAGTCAGTGCAATCCAAAAAGCATATGAGGAAAAAGTCGGGCATTCTATTGGTGGAAGTTAAATCTATTATGTATTAAACCGTCATGGTTGGAGAAAAGTGATGCCGCGCAGCAAACATCCAAACAAGGCAAGCGATGAGGTTATACAAACTCAAAAAATTAACATTGCAGTAAAGGAAGGCTTTCACGATTTAAAGTGCGGAAGCGTTCGATTGGTGTTTCAAGATGAGGCGGGATTTGGGCGAATCAATAAGCCGAAATATTGTTGGTGTTATCCAGGCCTGCGCCCAAGTGTCCCATGCCATCATATCCGTGAATAACGTTATACATACGGTGCAGTAGAGCCAATGACGGGCGAATCATTTTTCCTTATCATGCCGTATTGTAATACCGACTGTATGAATTGGGACAGCGCTGGAACATATGACAGAAATGCGTATACCGGGCTTGGGGTATATTTGTCGAATTATTCAAGAACAATGTATGCTGGCAGGGATTACAGACAGAGGGCTTCATCATCATATGCCCCTTTTAATTTAAAACCCAGATTACAAACGGAAACCCCATGTATACAGCCGCAGATTCACCAGGGGGACGTCACGCGTATTTTACAGTAGGTTATTTTACAAATAGTACCGGTTCATATCTTTGTGTAATCAACCAATGGGATACTTCTTCACATAATTATTTTAAATATGAATATAGTAATGTACATGTAATGTGGTATTATAGGTGGTAATAGCAACAATATGATGACAGAGTTTACATCATATTTATACATTAGAAAGAACTAATAAATTAACCGCAGAAGAAGTTATTGCGTTAGCTGATAATAGAATGTATGAAGCTAAAAAGTCTGGAAAAAACAAAACAAAACAAAACATTTGTTTTTAATAAATGATAAAATTTATTGCAGAAGCTTATTAGTGATAACAAGTGACCCAATATATCTTGCAATCTGCACAAATATCATAGGGATAAATATTCCTTCGGGAGATGTCACAGTTCAAGGCAGCCGTATTACGGTTACTAACGCAGATTGTGGTATCTCAGGCGGAAATGAAATTGACAATTTTTTAATTCAGGGCAGTGTTTTAGACTTTACCGACGAGGGTGTTTCTTCCGTTGAATTATTGAATGGAAGAGATATTCAAATTGATAGTTCCCTTACCTTGGATGTGTTTTTCGACCTGATACATAAGCCACAATAAGAAGTTTGCAAACGCTCTTGAAAAGATAACCGGTGGTGCTTGGAGTTGTCGCATTATCAAATTGACAGCCAACATTGCTTATCCTAATCTAATATAGAAATGTAAGTTTTTCTTATGAGGTGGTCGAAAAAACGGCCACCTCATTTCTAGTTTTACAAAATCTATTGAAATACAAACACGTGTTTGCTATAATATGGATAAGTTCGCAATATTGAGAACCAAGAAAGGAGCTTGCAGCATGGATAGCAAAATTACCTTCGGAAGCTTTTTGATAGATAAGCGCATGGAGCAGGAATTATCCGCCCGACAGCTTGCAAATGCGCTCGGCATATCAGCAGTTTATATGTGTGATATTGAAAAAGACCGACGACCTGCTCCGGCCGATATGCTGAAAAATCTACCTCGGATTTTACAGTTGTCCGAAACGGAAATCAATCTCATGCATGACCTCGCGGCAAAATCCCGAAACTCGGTCAGTGCCGATCTGCCTGAGTACATTATGGAAAAGGATATTGTCCGGGCGGCACTCAGAACAGCTAAAAAACATAACATAACGGACAAGCAGTGGGAAGATTTTATAAAGCGTATCAAAAAAGATTCAAAATAATACCGAATCGGAAAGGAGCCGCTATGCCGGGTATATTCTTTCGTCCGCAGACACTTGAATCCATTGCCCGCAAATCACTCAGCGAATATGATACCGCATACCTGGGTCGACCTCCCGGACCGGTACCGATTGAAACAATTATTGAAAAAGTATACGGCCTATCGATCGAATACAAATACCTAACCAATGATGGACGAGAACTTGGCCGTATGATTTATGATGATGGCATCGACATATTTTGACAAAGATATCAACGACTACGCTTTGATGTTTGTTCGTGGCGGCACAATACTGATAGATGGTTTTCTGTTGGAACAGGAAACCC
>JAQVOT010000005.1 GCA_028702415.1 Eubacteriales bacterium | reverse complement strand
ACCAGTAGGGAATCAATAAAATGTTTCTGAACAAATTCATCCCTGTCAGTAATCCCCGTCAGGTTGACCTTTTCATTCCACATCAGAATTTCTTCCATGTATTGCATGAGGATTTCTGCTTTTTCTCTTGAATCTGCCACGTGATGTTTTTCAAGAAAAGCCCCTAATTTATTCATTGTATTTCTTTCTTTCTTTTTTGCTTTTCGAGATATATTAAAAGTACATTAATATCCGCAGGTGAAACTCCAGAAATTCTGGAAGCCTGCCCTACAGATAGTGGCTTGAACTGATTCAGTTTCTGACGAGCCTCAATTCTAAGTCCGTCAATCTGTATGTAGTCCATGTCCTCTCCCAGCACTCTGTTTTCCAGACGCTTAAACTTCTCAATCTGCTGCTGCTGTTTCTGAATATACCCTTCATATTTTATTGCCACTTCCATCATGGTTTTCTGATGTCTGGAAAGGCATGGTCGAGGGTCATCAATTGGACTCAGGTCATCATATGCAACCTCCGGACGACGCAAAATTTCTATAAGAGGAATAGCAGTCTTTACAGGCGTACTGCCCAGAGTTTCCAGTATCGGGTTCACGGCATCAGGCTGCACAACTTTCCTCTTAAGTCTTGCGGTTTCTTCCTTAACCACTTCTTTTTTCTCGAGAAATCTCGCATAACGGTCCTCTTTAACCAGACCGATCTCATGACCCTTTTCTGTAAGCCGAAGATCCGCATTATCCTGTCGGAGAACCAGTCTGTACTCAGCTCTTGAAGTCATAATTCTGTAGGGCTCAGCAGTTCCCTTTGTTATCAGATCGTCAATAAGTACTCCTATATATGCCTCACTTCTGTCAAGCACGAAAGGCTCTTTACCGTCAAGTTTCCGCACAGCATTAATGCCGGCCATAAGTCCTTGAGCCGCAGCTTCCTCATAACCGGAACTGCCATTGAACTGCCCACTGCAGAAGAGATTTTCTATTGAGCGATTCTCGAGATTAATCTTAATATTCAGAGGATCAATACAGTCATATTCTATTGCGTAAGCAGGTCTTACAATCTTCAGTTTTTCGAGGCCTTCAATTGTTTTGTAGAACTCTTCCTGCACATCTTCCGGAAGAGAAGAGGACATCCCCTGAATGTACATTTCATCAGTATCGCGCCCCTCGGGTTCAATAAAAAGCTGATGTCTTTTTCTATCAGCGAAACGATTTACTTTATCTTCAATTGAAGGGCAGTATCTGGGACCAACTCCCTCAATCTGCCCACCGAAGAGGGCCGAGCGATGAAAGTTCTTCCTTATTACATCATGTGTGTTTTCATTGGTATATGTTAGCCAGCAATCAATCTGTTGGCATTCAAGTTCATCATTCATAAAAGAGAATGGTACTATTTCAGAATCACCATGTTGGGCAAGCATCCTGTCGTAATCAAGACTGCCGGCCAGTGCTCTGGCAGGGGTTCCGGTCTTGAATCTTCTCATTGGAAGTCCATATTCACGAAGCTTAACCGCCAAATCATTGGAAGGGGCCATTCCATTTGGACCGCTTTCAAAAGCACTTTCTCCGATAAATATTTTCCCCCCAAGGAAAGTGCCCGTTGCCAGAATGACGGCGTCGGATATGTATCGGGCTCCGGTACGAAGCACTACTCCACATGCTTTTCCCTCTTGGATAATCAAATCGACTACTTCACCCTGCTTCAAATCAAGAAGAGGTTCTTTCTCAAGGGTTCTTTTCATTTCAATATGATATTGATTTTTATCTGCCTGCGCCCGAAGGGAATGAACCGCCGGACCCTTTGCCGTATTCAGCATTCTGCTCTGAATGAAAGTCTTATCGATGTTTAGGCCCATCTCTCCCCCAAGAGCATCAATTTCTCTAACCAGATGTCCCTTGCCGGTACCTCCGATGGAGGGATTGCAGGCCATCATTGCAACGGCTTCTAGAGTAATAGAAAGCACAAGAGTGCGCTTTCCCATTCTGGCCGCAGCAAGACCAGCCTCGCATCCTGCGTGACCGGCTCCAACTACAATTATGTCATATGTATCCATCAGAAATGTTTGCATATTTTCTCCGTCCATGAGTTTTCGGACACGTCCCCAAAACTCACACCAAAATGAGTTTTGGGGACGTGTCCGAAAACTCATTTTTTTCTTTCAGCCCGGAACCACCCAAAACTCCTTAATGTTAATTATTTCCCCAAGCAGAATCTGGAGAAGACTTCATTCAGAATTTCGTCATCTACCGTCTCCCCGATTATCTCTCCAAGGGCATCGTAGGCACTGCGAATATCGATCTCAATTATGTCCAGGGGTTCCTTCATTTCTGTCATTCTCAGAGCATCAGAAAAAGCGGCTTCTGCCTGTCGCAGAAGTTCCACGTGGCGCACATTGTTCACCATGACAGACTGTTCCTGAAGAACCTGTCCGCCATAAACCAGTCCCTCTATGATGTCTTCGATTTGTTCAACACCTTCCCCTTTCGAAAGAATGCTCTCAACCACATCGCTATTAGGCAATCTACGCTTGATATAACTGGCTTTAATGAGGCTTCCCTTGTCCTGTTTGTTTATAAGAACCAGGGCTTTTCTCTCTCCGATATAATCCATGATTTCTTCGTCTTCTGACCCCAGATTCCGACTTCCATCAACAATAAAAATGATAAAATCAGCGCTGTTAAATGCCTTCTTGGCTTTCTCAATTCCTATCTTTTCTACGGTGTCATCAGTCTCCCTTATTCCCGCCGTATCGATCAGATAAACCGGTAGATTTCTGATGCTTACAAGCTCTTCGATCGTATCTCTTGTTGTACCCGGAATCTCTGTTACAATAGCCCTGGATTCACGGAGAAGACAATTCATAAGAGAGGATTTCCCCACGTTTGGTTTGCCGATAATTGCAATGCGAATTCCCTCGCGAATCATCCTGCCGCTATCTGCTGTAGCCAGAAGTTTTCTTACCCTCTCTCTGATGTCGTGAAGGCTGCCCTGCATTTTTTCATATGTCAATATTTCGATATCTTCATCCGGATAATCTATGTTAACCGTCACATCAACCAGCAGGTCCAGAATAGACTGTCTTATTTCCATGATTTTCACAGAGAGAGACCCCTCAAGCTGAGACATGGCAACATCAAAACTTCTATCTGATTTTGCTTTAATCACATCGATAACGGCCTCTGCCTGAGACAGATCCATGCGTCCATTAAGAAATGCTCTTTTTGTGAACTCTCCCGGCTCTGCCATTCTGCCTCCGTTTTTTAGAACAAGAGCCAGCGTCTTCCGAAGGGATACCATGCTGCCATGGCAGTTGATCTCCACAACATCCTCCCCTGTATAGGTTCCCGGTCCTTTCATGTAAACAGCCAGGACTTCATCAACTGTTTTGCCGCTGTATGGATCAAAGACACGACCAAATGTCATGCGTCTGTTTACAATGTCTTTTTCGCATAGAAAAATCCGTCCGAGAATTTCTCTTGCCTCCGGACCGCTTATCCTAACTATTCCAATTCCACCCTCTCCATATGCGGTGGCTATGGCAGTAATCGTATCAAACATTTTTCAGCGTCTCTTCTCTGCATATTTAATAAAACAGACCCGCGATAGCGGGCCTATAGAATTACTTTTTGATTTCAATAATAACTCTTCTGTAAGGCTCTTCGCCTTCACTTCTGGTTGTTATTTTAGGGTTCTTCTGCAGCGTGGCATGAATAACCTTTCTTTCATAAGGATTCATAGGTTCAAGACGAACATACTTCTTAGTCTTAACAACCTTGGCTGCCAGTCGTGTTGCAAGCAACTCCAGAGTCTTCTGTCTCTTGGATCTGTAGTTTTCTGCATCAACAACAACCTTTATATACTTTTCTTTATCCTTGTTTACAACTAGACTTGTAAGATACTGAAGAGCATCCAAGGTCTGGCCTCGCTTGCCGATTACGGTGCTTGAATCCTTCCCTTTCATTTCCAGATAAACCAGGTCATCTCCTATTCTGGCGCTGAAATCAAGCTCCAGTCCCATTTTCTCAGTAATGTCCTTCATAAAGGTCAGCGCTTCATGTTTTTCAACAGCAACGAGACTGTCAATATCAATATCGTCAAGAGCGATGTTTCTTGTTTTTTCTTCCTTCTCCGGAGACTTCTTTTCTCGGGATTTCTTTTCCTTTTTAGGTAAAGCTTCTGGAACTTCCCGTTCAGGTTTTGAAAAATCGGCCTTAACCGGTTCTTCATTTTTTATCTTCTCAACCTTTACCTTGGCCAGCTTGGCACCAATTCCTAAAAATCCCTTTGACGGTTCTTCCAGAACCGTAACTTTAACCTCGTCTCTGGAGCATCTCAGATCAATCAGGGCAAGGCTTACTGCCTCTTCAACCTCTTTGCCCCATTTTTCCGTATATTCCATTGTTATTCCTCCATATGTCGAGACTTATTTTCTGCTCTTTTTCTCCAGTTCTTCTCTGATTCTTCTTTCTTGCTGTTCTCTCTTTATATTATTTCTAAGGGTCTGCATGTGGACATTTAATCCAATCTGGACAATCTGGCTAACAGCCCAGTAGAGTGCAAGACCGGATGGAAAAGATTTCGCCATCCAGAGAATCATAATAGGAAAGACATACTGCATCATCTTCATCATCGATGCTGATTGATTCAAAGTAGCACTTCCAGTATCCTGGAGCATCCTGTTCATTGTAAATGCTATGAATGTTGCAACTCCTGCGATAATTGGCAGGAGCCACGGGTCAGGCTGACTCAGGTCCTTTATCCACAAGAATGATTCATGGAATGCGAAAATCATTGAATCCTCAGTTATGTACATAACAGGATTCCTAAGGAGAGCGAAGAGGCCCATGATGATAGGCATTTGAATAAGCATAGGAAGACATCCACCCATCGGGTTGAATTTTTCTTCCTTGTAAAGCTCCTGCATTTTTATGTTCATCAATTCTTGATTATTGGCATATTTGTTCTGAATTGCCTTAATCTTCGGCTGCATTTCCGACATAATGGCTGTTGACTTTGTCTGTTTTATATACAGAGGATAAAGACACAGCTTTACTAATACCGTAAATACGATAATGGAAAGTCCGTAGTCGCCTATGAATCCATACAGCAGGTCAAGCAAAAGCCCCATAGGTTTTGCTATTACGCCCAGTATAGTGTACATTAATTAATTTCCTCCTATTTTAAAGGATCGTATCCTCCTTCATGAAAGGGATGGCATTTTAATAGCCTTCTTATTCCCAGATAACTTCCTTTAAAAAATCCGTACTTTTCTAACGCTTGAATGAAATAGGTTGAACAGGTTGGGTAAAACCTGCATTTAGGCGGAAAGAGTGGTGATATCAATTTCTGATAAAGCCTTATGATGGCTATCATTATTTTTCTCATAATCAGACCTCACCTTCCAAAAGCTTTGCTTTTTTTAGGGCTCTTTTTACAGATTTGTCAACATCTATAAATTTCATATCATTAATAGAATTTCTCGCAATGAATATAATATCGTAGCCATATTTTATTTCATCACCTAATAGACGATACGATTCTTTCATCAGACGTTTGGCTCTGTTTCTCTGAACGCTGTTTCCTACCTTCTTACTAGCAAGAAATGCTATTCTGTTATATAAAAGATTATTTTTTCTGTAAAAAAAAACAATATATCTTTCCGGAACTGATTTGCCTTTTTTATAAATGGCACTGAAATCTTCCTTTTTTCTCAGAATATCCTTCTTAAGCATAGTAAACCCCGGTCATATCGATAACAAAAAGACCACTTTTTGGCGGTCCCTATGCTGATAAAACTTTTCTTCCTCTTTGTCTTCTTCTCTTCAAAACATTTCTGCCATTCTTTGTTTTCATTCTTTTTCTGAAACCGTGTTCTTTTTTTCTCTGTCTTTTTTTTGGCTGATATGTCATTTTCATGAATACAGATCCTCCTTCTTAATTATTTGCCTGCATAAATCTTAATTTCAAATTATGCACATATGCTTAAATATTATACAATTCTCAAATTGTGGTGTCAATTATTTTTCATTTAAATATATATCCCGTAATGTTCATCTACACATATGCACCTAATTAATTTTTCAAATATTTCTGAATTATATAAAAGCATAATTCAACATATAGTTGTTCCTGTTAATTCTGTGCACAATTTTATCCACCTCTTGTGGATAAGTCCTAGGATTAACATTATTACTAAATAATTATTTAACTGTTGCCTGTGGATAACTTTTTTTGTTATTATATAAATATCATTTTGAAAGGCATTTACTGATGGAAAAAAAAATTGATGAACTGAAATGGAAAGACGTTCTTTCTGATGTAAGCGAAGAATTGACACAGGTAAGTTTCAACACATGGTTTCAGCCCCTCATCCCTCTAACAATGGATGAAGAAAGAGAAACCATTTATTTAGCTGCAAAAGAAGATATTATTTCTAATATTTTCTCAAGAAACCCAAGATATGTGGAACTGCTGGAAAAATCAATAAAGAAGATTTTTAAAAGCAATTACAGAATTATTATTAAAACGATGACCGGCGATGAGATATCTTCTATTTTAAAGGCTGAATCCAGGGCTCCGGCAGCTGCAACTTCAATAGACAAAGATAATCCTTACAAAGAAGAATTTTATCTTAACCCTAAATATACATTTGAAAATTTTGTTATCGGTCCTAATAATGAATACGCACATGCAGTGTCCCTGGCCGTAGCAGAAAATCCATCAACTGCATATAACCCTCTATTTATATATGGAGGATCAGGCCTTGGAAAAACTCATCTGATGCATGCTATAGGACATGAAATAATGAGACAAAATCCTCAACTCAAGGTTCTTTATGTATCAACCGAAATGTTCACCGGAGATCTGGTTAAAGCTCTTCAATCAGCTCCTTCAAGAAGAAATACTCTAGTCAATGCTTTTAAATCTAAATACAGAAGCGTTGATGTTCTGCTAATTGACGATATTCAATTTCTTGAAGGCAAAGAACAAACCCAGATGGAATTCTTTCATACATTCACTACTCTATACAGTATGAATAAACAGATTGTAATAACAAGTGACAGACATCCAAAAAGACTTCGTGAACTCGATGAAAGACTTACTTCAAGATTCATGGGAAATATGATGGCTGATATACAGGAGCCCGACTTTGAAACAAGAGTAGCTATATTGAGAAAAAAAGCAAATGATGAAAATGTTAAAATAGATGATGATTTTCTTGATGTAATAGATCTTATTGCTGAAAAAGTTAAATTTAATGTAAGGGAACTGGAAAGCGCTTTGACAAGAGTAATAGGCTTTTCTAAATTCAAGAAGCAAAAACTGACTGTTAAATTTGCAAGAGAACATTTAACCGATATATTTTCTCAGAAAGATGCGGATATTTCATGTGAAGCCGTGAAAAAAGCTGTTTGCAGAAAATATAATATAAAAATTACAGATATTGAATCATCAAAAAGAAACAGAGAATATGCTTACCCAAGGCAGATTGCAATGTATCTATGCAGGGAACTTACAGATCTTTCTTTCCCAAAAATAGGAGAATCCTTTGGTGGAAGAGATCATACCACTGTTCTTCATGCTTATGAAAAAATATTAAACAACATAAAAATAAATGAAACTCTTTCAGAAGAAATCAGAAATCTGAAGGATGATATTCAATAATAAATAATTTATTAACCGGGCTGTTTATAAAATAGACAAGTTATTCACAGTATATATAGGATAAATATTGTTGATTTTTCAACATATTAATGACTTATCAAAGTAATCCACAGCCCCAACTACAATAACTACTATATAATATATATTAATAAAGATTATTTTTCGGAGGTTATTTATGAAATTTACATGTAATCAGCAGGTTTTAAGTAAATCACTAAATACAGTATCAAAGGCTGTATCATCAAGAACAACGCTTCCAATTCTGAAGGGAATACATATTGAAGCAAAAGAAGAAGGAAAAATAATATTAACAGCCTCTGATCTGGAAATGAGTATAAAGAAAGAAATAGATGCAAATGTGGAAGAAGCAGGTTCAGCGGTTGTAATATCAAAACTTTTTAGTGACATTATAAGAAAACTTCCCAATGAGGAAATTTCTATTTTTGAAGATGAAGACAATTCACTTATTATTAAAACAAACTTTTCTGAATTTAAAGTAATATGTCTTCCTGTTGATGAATTTCCTAAAGTTGGAGAAAAAGAAGAAAATAGTGAAAATATTTTTTTAGATAGAAACATATTTAAGGACATGGTAAGAAAAACTGCCTTTGCAGCAAGCATTGATGAATCAAAAGGAGTTCTTACAGGAATACTGACCGAAATAAATGAAGAAAATATTATAATGGTTTCATTAGATGGGTTCAGACTGGCACTGGTAAAAGAAAATATAAAAAGTGAAAAAACATCAAAATTCATAATATCAGCCAGGTTTATGAATGAGATAAGTAAGATAATTTCAGAAGATGATGGAGAAGCAGATATAAATCTTTATCTAGGAGAAAAAAAAGCAGTATTTAATATAGGTAATGCAGAAATAATTCTCAGAATAATGGAAGGTGAATTTATTAAATACAGAGACATTATTCCTGCAGAAAATACAACAAAGGTCATTACGGGAAGAGAAATTCTTCTTGAAAGTATTGAAAGAGCTTCACTCCTGGCGAGAGAAGGGAAAAACAATCTGATAAAAATAAGAATAAAAAATGATCTTATGACCATAACATCCCGATCAGAAGAAGGTAATGTAAAGGAAGAGATAATTGTAGAAAAAACAGGAAATGATATAGAAATAGGTTTTAATTCAAAGTTTGTAATAGATGTACTCAAGGCGGTAGATGAGGATAAACTTTCACTGAATTTCAAGACAGGAGTTTCACCATGTGTTATTAAACCGATAGAGGGTGATTCCTATGAATATCTGATTCTGCCTGTAAGAATCCCGACTATATAATTTTTGCAGAAATTTTTCTGTAGACACTATGTATATAAAAGAAATAAAACTTCAAAATTTCAGAAACTACCGGGAAGAAAAAGTATCCTTCAACAAAAATGTGAATCTTTTTCTGGGAGAAAATGCCCAGGGAAAAACTAATCTGTTGGAGGGTATTTATTTAAATGTCCTGGGAAAATCCTTCAAGAATGTCAGAGATAAAGATCTGATAATGTTCGGAAAGGATTTCTGCAGAATAACCACGACACATGTTTCCGCAGGGGAAGATCATACCACAGAAATAGTAATAAGCAGGGACGGGAAAAAAGGTATAAAAGCAGACGGAGTAAAACTGACCAGAACATCCGAACTTCTTGACAGACTTTTCATGATAGTTTTTTCTCCGGAGGATCTTAAGATTGTGAAGGAGGATCCGGAAAAAAGAAGACGTTTTATTGACAGAGAACTCTGTCAGATAAAATCCGGCTATCTGTCGGACCTTAATGATTACAGGCATATATTGAAACAGAGAAATGCATATCTAAAGGGAGACAGGATAGATATGGATATGCTCAGTATCTGGGACAGTCAGATGGATGAATATGGAAATAGAATTATAGAGAAGAGAAAAAGCTTCATTAAAAAAATAGATAAAATAAGCTGCGAAATTCATAATAAAATTACAGGGGGAAAAGAAGTCCTGGAACTGAAGTATGAACCAAACGAGTTTAATCCTGCCCTTGTAAGTGAGGATTTAAGAAACAGAAATACAGGACATGGACCTCACAGAGATGACTTCAGGATATCTGCAAACGGAGTTGATTTGAGAAAATATGGATCACAGGGGCAGCAGAGAACAGCGGCACTTTCCTTGAAACTGTCAGAAAAAAAGATAATAGAAGAAGAAAAGGGTGAAAAGGCAATACTCCTTCTTGACGATGTTCTTTCGGAGCTGGATAACGAAAGACAGGTCTATCTTATGAACTCTCTGGGGGAAAATCAGATGTTCATTACTACCACAGATATTGTGGGTAAAGTGGCAAGGAATCTCCCCGAGGGGAAAGTAATAAAAATCAGGGGTGGGGAGGTAACTGTAGAAATATAACTATTAAGCCCTAAATGCACGATTTGAGCGGACTTTTTCGCCCATGTCGTGTTTTTTGTTAAAATCACCAGGAAAGATTGTAAAATCGTCAATTTCATGATACAATATGTCGTGTTTTGTGAACAATCATACTAAGGAGATTATATAATGGAAAAAAACGATAAGTTACATCCATATGATGCCGGACAAATACAGGTATTAGAAGGATTAGAGGCTGTAAGAAAAAGGCCGGGAATGTACATAGGAAGTACCGGTTCTCCGGGACTTCATCATCTGGTATACGAAATCGTAGATAACTCGGTTGACGAAGCCCTTGCTGGTTTTTGTACAAGCATTAAAGTAGCCATAAACAAGGACAATTCCATTACCGTTGAAGACGATGGTCGCGGAATGCCCGTAGACATGCACAAGAAGATGAAGAAACCTGCCGTTGAGGTTATTCACACAGTTCTACATGCAGGCGGAAAATTCGGTGGCGGAGGATATAAGGTATCAGGCGGTTTGCACGGTGTAGGTGCTTCCGTTGTAAACGCCCTTTCATCCCGCATGGAGGTAGAGATAAGAAGAAACGGTAAAATATATACTCAGGCCTACGAGTACGGCAAAACTGTGACATCGCTGGAGGAAAAAGGAAACACCAGGAAGACCGGGTCAAAAACAATATTCTGGCCGGATACTCAAATCTTTGATGACATTGTTTATGATTACGATACTCTGGCAAGAAGGTTCCGGGAAATGGCATTCCTGAACAAGGGAATAAGAATAAGTATTGAAGATAAGAGGGATGAAAAATTCGAAGAGTTCTTCTATGAGGGCGGAATTAAGCAGTATGTGGAATATCTGAACGAATTAAAAAACAACATCCACAAGGATATAATCTATTTCGAAGTTAAGGATAAGGACAGAGAAGTTGAAGTAGCCCTTCAGTACACAGACAGCTACAGCGAATACATCGCTTCCTATGCCAATAATATAAAAACCACAGAGGGCGGATTCCATCTTCAGGGGTTTAAGGCTGCTCTTACAAGAACATTCAATGACTACGGCAAGAAGAGCAAAATTCTCAAGGACTCAGATGAACCTTTTGATGGATCTGACGTCAGAGAGGGAATTACGGCTATCGTTTCAGTAAAGCTTACTGAACCGCAGTTTGAAGGACAGACAAAAGCGAAGCTGGGAAACTCAGATATGAGAGGCTTCGTGGAAACGGCAGCAGCGGATTACCTGGGAGCATTTCTCGAAGAGAATCCTAAGCAGGCCAAGATAATAATCGAGAAATGCCTTAAAGCGGCTAGAGCCAGGGAGGCGGCAAGAAAGGCGAGAAATCTGGCCAGAAGAGCGACAGTGCTTGATGGCGGGTCCATGCCCGGAAAGCTGGCTGACTGTTCCGAGAAAGATCCGGCACTTTCAGAAATCTTTCTTGTGGAGGGTGATTCCGCCGGCGGCTCAGCCAAGGACGGCAGAGACAGAAAAAGACAGGCTATACTGCCTTTGCGAGGCAAAATCCTGAACGTTGAGAAAGCCCGTCTTGACAAAATTCTGAACTCGGAGGAAATAAAGAACATGATTACAGCCTTCGGCTGCGGAATCGGTTCGGACTTCGATATCACGAAGCTACGTTATCACAAGATTATAATAATGACCGATGCGGACGTGGACGGTGCCCACATCAGAACCCTGCTTCTCACATTCTTCTATAGATATATGACGCCGCTTATTGAGAACGGTTACGTTTACGCTGCACAGCCACCTTTGTTCAGAGTGAAGAAGGGTAAGGACATTTACTACACATATTCGGAAAAGGAGCAGAACGAGGTGCTTGAAAGTCTGAAGGGTCAGAAATACGACATCCAGAGATACAAGGGCCTTGGGGAAATGGACGCTGAACAGCTCTGGGATACAACGATGGATTTCAAGAAGAGAACCTTAATTCAGATAACAGTGGAAGATGCAACGGCTGCAGAGGAGATTTTCACAACCCTCATGGGAGACAAGGTTCCCCCTCGCAAGAAGTTCATCGAAGACCACGCTGTTTATGCAACCATTGACATATAGGAAGGAGGATTGAATCATGACAAAAATAAATCTGCTTGAAGATCAGAGAATGATACAACATGAGATCCATGACGAGATGAAAACTTCCTATATCGACTACGCCATGAGCGTAATCGTAGGGCGTGCTCTTCCTGATGTTAGGGACGGACTGAAGCCTGTCCACAGAAGAATTCTCTTCGGAATGCATGACCTTGGAATCACTCCGGACAAACCTCATAAGAAATCAGCTCGTATTGTGGGTGAAGTTATGGGTAAGTATCACCCACACGGAGACAGCTCAATCTACGAAGCCATGGTAAAGTTGGCTCAGCCTTTTGCAACAAGATACATGCTGGTTGACGGCCACGGAAACTTCGGCTCCATCGACGGAGACGGGGCGGCGGCAATGCGTTATACGGAAGCCAGAATGACACCATTCGCGCTGCAGATGCTTCGTGACATCGATAAGGAAACCGTAGACTTCCTTCCCAACTTCGATGAAGAAGAAAAAGAACCGACAGTACTGCCTGCAAGAGTGCCGAATCTTCTGATTAACGGAAGCAATGGTATTGCCGTTGGAATGGCAACTTCAATTCCACCTCACAATCTTACAGAGACCATCGATGCCTGTGTGAAGATGATCGATAAGGAAGTGGCAGAAGAGGAATGCGACATTGAAGATCTGATAAAGATCATCAAGGGGCCGGACTTCCCTACCGGAGCGGTTATCATGGGTAAGAAGGGTGCTCAGCAAGCATACCGGACAGGCTTGGGTAAGTGCGTTGTAAGATCTGTATGTGAAATAGAGGAAACCGCCAGAGGCAAATCGCAGATCATAGTTTCAGAGATTCCTTATCAGGTAAACAAAGCCAGAATGCTGGAAAGAATCGGCGATATGGTTAGAGATAAAAAGCTTGAAGGAATCTCCGGAATAAGAGACGAATCAAATCGTGACGGACTACGAATTGTAATAGACCTTAAATCAACAGCAAATCCTAAAGTAATGCTTAACAAACTGTATAAGCACACATCTCTTCAGGAGAACGTTTCCATGATTATGCTTGCCATCGTTAATGGCAGACCTAAGGTTCTGAATCTTAAGGAAATTCTGCAGGAATACCTGAAGCACCAGAAGGATGTTGTCACCAGAAGAACCCGGTTCGATCTTAACAAGGCTGAAGCCAGGGCTCACATTCTGGAAGGTCTGCGTATTGCTCTTGATAACATCGATGAAATCATCAAGGTTATCAGAGCCAGCTACAACGATGCCAAGAAAAAACTGATGAAGACCTTCGAACTTTCAGAGATTCAGGCACAGGCAATTCTGGACATGAGACTCGCCCGTCTCCAGGGACTTGAAAGAGAAAAAATCGAAGCAGAATACGAAGAACTTCAGGAGAAGATAAAATATTACAAGAGCATTCTTGGAGATGAGAAGCTTCTGCTGGGAGTTATCAAGGCTGAGCTCCTTGAGATAAAGAAGAAGTGGGGAGACAAGAGAAAAACAGAGATTATCGGCGATTTGGCGGACATGGAAGAAGAAGATCTGATTGAAGAAAAACAGGTGGCAATCACCATGACTCACCGTGGATACCTGAAGAGAGTTCCTGCTGACACATACAGAACCCAAAGGAGGGGCGGCAAGGGAATAACCGGAGTCACCACCCGTGAAGATGACTTTATCAGAGATCTGATTATGACATCGACTCACGACCATCTGATGTTCTTCACCAGCATGGGCAAAGCCCACAAGATCAGGGCTTACGAAATTCCGGAGGCCAACAGAACCGCTAAGGGTGCAAATGCAGCAAACTTCCTGAACCTGATGCAACGAGAAAGAGTCTCCGCGGTAATGACCTTCAGGGATTTTAGAGATGACAAGTACCTGATGGCCGTTACCAAGAAGGGAACCATAAAGAAGACAGCGATTTCGGAATTCGACACCAACAGAAAGACCGGGCTGATTGCCATCACCCTGAAGGACGGAGATGAGCTGGCTGAAATCAAACAGACATCCGGCACAGATAAAGTAATTATCATCACCAGAAACGGCAAGTGCATCTGCTTCTCAGAAAAGGACGTTCGTCCAATGGGAAGGACTGCCGGCGGAGTTCGTGCAATAAAACTTGAAGATGACGATGAAGTTGTAGCAATGCAGCTTGTACAGCCGGGAGAGGAACTGCTTGTAGTTACAAGCAAGGGCTTTGGCAAGAGAACATCTGTTGAAGAATACAAGGTTCAGGCCAGAGGAGGAAAGGGCTTGCTTACATATGACAAGAGCAAGTTCAAGAAAACCGGACACCTTATAGGGGCCCTTGTGGCCACCGATGAAGACGAGATAATGCTGATCAATTCCAAGGGCACGGTGATCCGAATCGAGGCTGGTGGCGTAGCCAAACTGGGTCGTGCAACTCAGGGTGTGAAGGTCATGAGAACCGGTGAAGACATAGAAATAATATCCATGTCAAAGGTTATCAATGAGGAAGAACGGGCTCGGGATGTGGCGCTGGTGCAAAAACAGAAAGCGCAGCGCAAGGCCGAAGCGGCATCTGAAGCTGCAGAAGCAGAAAATGAAACAGATGGCGAGCAGACGACAATAGATTTATAAGGAGAATGATAGATGAAAAGAGTTTTTTCAGGGGTGCAACCAACGGGAAATCTGCACTTGGGAAATTACCTGGGCGCACTGAAACAGTTTGTTGAGCTTCAGGAAGATCACGAATGCATATACTGTATTGTTGATGAGCACGCCATTACAGTTCCGCAGGATCCGAAAGAACTGAAGAAGCATATTCTGGATGTGGCAGCACTCTATATTTCAATAGGAATTGACCCAAAGAAATCAATCATGTTTGTTCAGTCACAGGTGTCCGGACATGCCGAGCTGGGATGGGTTCTTTGTTGCAATTCATATACGGGAGAGCTTTACAGAATGACTCAGTTCAAAGCCAAGAGCGGTGGCAGTGAATCAGTTGGAACAGGCCTTCTGACTTACCCGGTTCTCATGGCTGCAGACATTCTGCTTTATGATACAGACATAGTTCCCGTGGGTAATGACCAGAAACAGCATATAGAGCTCACAAGAGATATTGCCATCAGAGTAAACAACAAATACGGCGAAACCTTCGTTGTACCGGAGGGCCGGTTCATGAAGGCCGGCGCAAGAATTATGGCACTTGATGATCCGGAAAGCAAGATGAGCAAGTCCGCAGAGAACGAACATTCAAGGATTTCGCTGCTGGATGAGGACAGCAAAATCAAGAAGACAATAATGAGAGCAACAACGGATTCTGACGGAGAAATCAGATTTGATTCCACGAATAAACCCGGAGTATCAAATCTGCTGAACATCTACAGTGCCTTGAGTGGCAAAACCGTAAACCAGATTCTGACGGATCAGCAGTGGAGAGGCTACGGCGATCTGAAGAAGGAACTGGTTGCAGTTACTCAGGAAGCATTGGCTCCAATTAAAAGGAATTTCGAGGAAATTCGTTATTCCCATGAGCTAATTCGCATACTTGAAAACGGAGCCGAAAGAGCCAACACCATTGCAGAACCGGTAATGGCAAGAGTCAGAAACAGGTTTGGTATGGGCATAAAATAAAAACCAACATGTAAAAAACCGGCTGCAGCATTATTCTGCAGCCAGTTTTTTTACGCCCTCGCGTATTATTGTTTCAATCTTGTCGGAGAGAACCCTCTCCTCTGCCCGGCTTATACCTGCGGTTGCAATGGCCGGATGAACTATCACGTCAATTCTGGCACCTCTGACTATGCCTGTTTCCTCAAACATGCGGTAGGTTCCCTGGATGGAAACCGGGATTATAGGCACGCCGGGTTTTGTGGCTAGCTTCACAGCGCCTTTCATGAAGGGTCCAACAGTAGGGCCCCTGCTTCTTGTTCCTTCAGGGCAGATCGCAATGGAGAAGCCATCTTTAATGTACTCTATGCCGGTGTTGATCGCCTTCAGGGCAGCACGGGGTTCTTCGTTTTCGATATAGACACCCCTGATTCTTGGAATCCATTTTCCGTACAAAGGAATTTTGGACAGGTATTCTTTGGCAATAAATCCAAACTGGAATTTGCGGAACACCATCATGAGTACAGGAATGTCCGCGTAGCCCTGATGGTTCGCCATTATGACAACAGGACCTTTTTCGGGGATGTTTTCCTGGCCACGAATATGGAGGTCCGAACCAAACTGCTCCTTGATCATCTCTCCGAAGGTTGAGGTGGAATCAAGAATCCACTTTCTTTCTTCTTCAAAATCCCCCGCATTTCGAGCCGCCTGGATTTTGTCTCTGTTTTTATTGAAATATTTCACATCCTTAAAGAGCTTGATAGCTGCCGGGATGTTCGGTATTATTTTCATTGTCGGTTTTGCTCCTTAAAATGCCACATCCTGAGTTCCACGGTCGAAGAAAATACTTTTTGGTTTTGCTGAAAGGGGAATACCATAGCATACCCGAACCTCCGGTCCGAAGATTCCCATTCTGGCAGCACCCTTACCGGCGGAAAACATCACCCGGTTGTCAATGCGATTATCAGCAGCAATGGAAACAGCGGATCCAACGGCGATGCCCGCATCTGTAATGTTAAAAGCGCATACGGCCCCCGCGGCTCTGTTGGCTGCGCAGTCAGGGAACCCGCAAATACTGCAGTTTGTCAGCTGAACGGGTTCGTCCTTGGCCCAGATCAGAACAACGCAGGTGCTGTTGTCCACGTTCCCAGCATCTCTGGCATAAAAATCCTCACCGGTTTCATGGGCAATATCTCTCATATGGTCCGCCAGCACATCCTTGTCCTCCCCTGTAAGAATCACAGCGTCGACGTCGTCAACGCCGCATCCCTTCAGTGGAGTCAGTGCAGCCGCAACCATTTTCTTTGCAACATTCATGGCGGCTTCC
>JAQVOT010000140.1:1821-4265 GCA_028702415.1 Eubacteriales bacterium | reverse complement strand
TAGAAGACATTAATTTCCGTATGGGTTTTATAAGTTGCTTAGGTGAAAGCAGCAAAACAAGAATAGTTCCTTTGGGCCGTCCGGCAAGAGCTGCTCTTGAGGAGTATGTGTACGATGTGCGGGATGGAATGCTAAAAGAAAACAACGAGGAGAAGGCTCTTTTTGTCAATTATATGGGAAAGAGGATCACTCGACAGGGACTGTGGAAGATTATCAAGGAGTATGGAGAGAAATCCGGTATCAGCCACAATCTGACACCCAACGTTATAAGGAACTCATTCGCTGTTCACATGCTGCAGAATGGAGCCGACCTTAAGTCGCTTCAGGAGCTCATGGGGCATGAAGACATCACGGCAACCCAGATTTACCTGTCAGCAACAAAGAACAGAATCAAGGATGTATACGACAAGTCGCATCCAAGGGCAAAGTAGAACGGATCAAGGATTTATACGACAGGGCTCATCCAGAGGCCACTCAGATCACTGCTGAATAGATGGATTTTCATGTCCGGGTATCACAAGAAAAACCGCTTGCATTGGGAAAATGCCTAATGTATAATAATTGAGCGTGCATTGGCACGTTTTGTATGTAATTTAACGGGCGGTCCTCTGTCGCCGAGGTTGCGGCAAGAACGTTTCGAAGGGAAGGAGGAAGAGCAATGAACGTATTGAGCTCAGTAACAAACGAATATATCAAGTCTGATATCCCTGCATTTAACGTTGGAGATACTGTAAAGGTACACGTTAAAATCAAAGAAGGAAGCAGAGAAAGAATTCAGATATTTGAGGGCTTTGTTCTCAAGAGACAGAACGGTGGAATCGGCGAAACATTCACAGTAAGAAGAATCGCTTCAGGAGTTGGTGTTGAAAAAACATTCCCGATACATTCACCACTGGTAGTGAAAATCGAAATTGTGAAACGCGGTAAGGTTAGAAGAGCAAGACTTCACTACATGCGTCAGAGAACTGGTAAGTCAGCCAGAATTAAAGCAAGGACCAGCAAGTAAGCTTGAAGGAAAAGGGATCTCATGGAGGTCCTTTTTTTATGCATGAAGCCATGGGATATTCATTTTATGTTATAATTAATATTTACAGGAGGCGAAGATGCGGAATATCAATTGGTATCCCGGGCATATGAAAAAAACCCGGGAGCTTATTCAGGAAAACTTAAAAATGGTGGATGCGGTTGTTGAAGTTATCGACGCCAGAATTCCTGTGTCAAGTCGCAACCCGATCATTGACCAGCTGGTTGCGGGTAAGCCCCGCATTATCGCTCTTAACAAAAGCGACCTGGCTGATGAGACGGCCAATCGTTTGTGGGCGCAAAAGCTGGAAACCGTCGGCAGCGACATCGGCAGGACCGGTATCGATGCCACGGGCATCACTTTTGGCTGGAAAGGTAGCGAGCGCAGCGTTACAGGTGGCGACAACAGCGTTACAGGTGGCGGGGTGCAGGGCAAAAACAATGCAGAAATTCGGGTTGTCCCAATGAACTGCATGAGTGGAGCAGGAACCAAAGAACTCCTAAAGGTCATGGAGTCCATGGATAAAAAGAGAAGCGGGAATGCGGCAATAAGACCCTTCAGGATCATGATCGTGGGAGTGCCGAACGTGGGCAAGTCATCACTGATAAACAGGATGACAGGACACAAGAGCACAAAGACAGGAGACAGACCGGGAGTAACAAAAGGCAAGCAGTGGCTGAAACTGCCAAATGGCATGCAGCTTCTGGATACTCCGGGAATACTATGGCCGAAATTTGAAGATCCGAAAGCCGGAATGAATCTGGCCTTTTGCGGTTCAATAAAGGATGAGATTCTTGATGTTCCAAGCCTTGGAATGGAGCTTATCAAAGTGCTAAGTCAGCGCTATCCTGAGCTTCTGATTTCCAGATACAAACTGGAAGCCCTCTACGAAAAAGGTGAGGAATCCCCGGAGACCGGATATCCTATGGAAACGCCACAGGATCTGGCACTTGGAAACATGCACATGATTGCGCTGAAGCGAGGGTGCATTCTACCGGGGAAACGTATAGATTACGAGAGGATAGGGAAGCTGGTTCTTGATGAGTTTCGTTCGGCTACCATAGGGCGAATTACATTGGAGTGGCCGGAGTAGAGTTGCTGGGCAAATAAGTGTAGCCGGAGTAGAGCTGCTAGGCAAATAAGAGTGGCTGTAGAAAACAGCTCTGCCCATGAAATAAGGAAAATGACAAAAGAAGAGAGAATTCAAAAACAAAGAGAAAGACTAGCGGAGATGAAGAGGCCGGAGGCAGAGCTTCATCAGCAGGGCTACAAATATATCGCCGGGGTGGATGAGGTAGGCAGGGGCCCCTTAGCCGGGCCTGTGGTTACAGCAGCGGTTGTCCTGCCTGAGGACTTTGATGTGCTTGGGGTGGATGACTCAAAAAAACTGTCAGAGAAACGCAGAGAAGAACTTTACCAT
>JAQVOT010000140.1:0-1811 GCA_028702415.1 Eubacteriales bacterium | reverse complement strand
CCATAAGATTATCCAGGGCTGTGTGGCATATGGAATCGGCATGTCGGATCATCGGGTAATAGACGAGAATAATATTCTGCAGGCTACCAAAGAGGCCATGAAAAAAGCTATAGCCGAGTGCGAAATTATGCTCGGTCAGGCACTTGCGGAATTTGATGAAGCGGAAAGTGATACGGAGCTTTCCGATGGGGGAAGAGAACTGGGCGAATCTGGTTTTGCGAGACCTAGAAAACTGGATTATGTGCTGTTTGACGCTGTGAAGATTGAAGACCTGGATCTGCCCCAGCAGGGTATTATCAAAGGGGATTCCAAGGTTCTTGCCATTGCGGCGGCATCCATTGTGGCCAAGGTCACCCGTGACCGAATGATGGTGGAGTACGCCGAAGAGTATCCATGGTACGCCTTTGAGTCCAACAAGGGATACGGAACGGCGGCCCACTATGAGGGGATAAGGGAACATGGAACCTGTCCGATACATCGTATGAGTTTTTTGAAGAATATGCATTGAGAAGGAGATATTTTTATGGCGGAGATGCTTTTGGGCCTGCCCGTTGCAAAGGCAATGACCCAGTCAAGTAGTGAGAGAGTGGAAGCGCTGAAAGCAAAGGGCATATTGCCTATGCTGGCAATAGTAAGACTCGGGCAAAATCCAAGCGATTTGTCATATGAGAATGGGGCGCTGAAAAGAGCCGAGAAGACAGGTATTGCAGTTAAGCAGATTGTCCTGCCGGAAGGCACAAGTCAGGAAGAACTGATGGATGTGATTCGGGGTATTAACGCCGACGACAGCATCCACGGGGTGCTCATGTTCAGGCCGCTACCGAAGCATATAGACGAGAAGACAGTCTGTGAGATGTTGGATCCGGCCAAGGATATGGATGGAATAACCAGTGGCTCCATGGCGGGAGTTTTCATGGAAAACGGAATGGGATATCCACCTTGCACAGCCAGTGCGGTTATGGAGATTTTTGATCATTACGGAATAGAACTGAAGGGTAAGAAGGTCACAATTTTCGGCAGGAGTCTGGTTATCGGCAAGCCTGTGGCTATGATGGTAATGGGTCGCCATGCAACTATTACAATGTGCCACAGCAGAACAACTGCTGAAGATTTTGCACAAGCCGGCAGAGAGGCTGATATAGTTATCGCAGCTCTCGGCCGGGCAAGGATGATTGACGCCGAAAAGCTGGGCCAGGGCCAGGTTATCATAGATGTGGGAATCAACGTGGATGAAGAGGGGAATCTTTGCGGGGACGTGGATTTCCACCAGGCGAAACCTCTGGCAAAGGCGATCACGCCGGTTCCTAAGGGTGTGGGCAGTGTCACCACGGCAGTTCTCATGAAGCACGTTGTTGAAGCGGCTGAAAAGAGTATTCAGGTACAAATGTAAGCCTGGCTTAATTAACAAAAATATACTTGAAATCGGCTTGATATAAGGTAAAATTGCCATATGAGAGAAACTGATTATTGTACGGAAAAAGTTAATAAAGTTATCAACATGAAGGAAGCGATAAAAAGAATCGTCACTTTTGTAGTGGCATTTGTTTTTATGTGCGGATGCATGTATATACCGAGCTCGGGCTTTGCCAGTGAAGCCTATGCCCTTGATGAAAATGTTGGGGATTACATTGATGGAGAGGTAATTGTCAGCTACGTGGACACTGATGACATGAACCTTAGCTCAAGGCAGGAAAATAAAATCGACAGGGTACTGGGTGATGCTCAGGAGATTATAACCTTAGATAGTGTGAGCCTGGCTGATGTTACAGTGGACGAGTCATTGCTGACGAAGAAAGTGCAGAAGAACGAAG
>JAQVOT010000139.1 GCA_028702415.1 Eubacteriales bacterium | reverse complement strand
CGCCGACCGAAAATTCACTGCCGCCAACCGAAGGCCCACTGCCGCTATCCGGGGCGGTCTTGCCAAGAGCCATAGCCACACCACGGCAAACTTGAGTAACAATGTTGCCGGTTGGAGCCCCATCGCTATGAGCCAGAGCTGCACAAGAATCGAAGTCTCCCACAATCAGGTCTGGTTTTGCGCCAAGTTCATCCATGTGATTAAGGCCGGAGTCGCAGTAGATCATAAAGTCCTTATCTCGCAGCAGCCCCTTGATTATGCCATATTCAGTTATTTTTGCACCGCCAACAATAACGCAACGTTTCATTCGCCGCTCCTTTCTGGGAGTATTATAACACAGGTTGTTTCTAATATTTTTAACCCCTTGTGAAAAGTACGAGCAATGTACATAATTCCCAAAAAATTACCCATTCCCGCTGCTGGAAATGAGACACAAGAAATGGTACAATACCGTTATGTTTATTATAAAGAAGAAATCAGTAAAAATATTAATTGCGGTGCTGGTTTTGGCACTGGTAACAACTACAATTGGATGTATGCCCATGACGGGGCTGGAATCAAGGGCCTTCGTTGCCAGCGATGTTCCAAAGGTGGCGACTTATGTACAGGGAGAAGATGGGCAGCTCCAGCGGAAAGGCGAGATGGCCAGGGGAACCGAAGTGACGGTGACCGGGCAAAGCGCGACTTTGGAGGCGGACGCAAAGGCAACAGCAAGCGCTGACGTAACCACAGAGGCGGACCCAACAGCGGGTTCTGACGCAACCACAGAGGCGGACCCAACAGCGGGTTCGGACGCAACCACAGAGGCCGCCCCAACAGCGGGTTCTGACGCAACCAAAGACGCTGACGCAAAGTCAGCCATTCATCTTGTGCTGGTAAAGGCAGGAGATTTGGAGGCATATATCAGTGAAGATGCCCTGGTGGAGAGGGTCGATCAGATTGTCAGAGAAGAAAAAGTATATGCAAGGACTCCGGCAACGGTTTACCAAGAAAACAGCGGAGCCGACATTGCAGGTTTTGCGCGTAAGGGGACAGTGCTGGATGTAGTGGGCTTCGATGAAGTGAACAGAGACGGCGTGGTCAAGAAGTACAGGGTTGAATATCCGGACAAGGACACAGGTGAAGCCCTGAGCGGCTGGGTGTACGGAAAGTACATGGTCAACACTCAGGAGAAGGCGGATGCGCCGTACAACGAGAACGGCGAAAATGAAAAGGCGAAAAAAGCCAGATACGGAATTGAGCTTTATGGAGGCAGGGCAGAGAATCTGGATTATTATCCGGTAGAAAAGCCTGAGATCAAAGGAAACGAATTCTGCAAAAATGCCAGAACGATGTATCTTAACTGGTATGCGGCTGTACATAACAAAGAGTATCTGGAGCTGATCGAGGAGTCCGGTTGCAACGCGGTAGTGATTGATATAAAGGACGGGCCCCTTTCCTATGATTCGGAGGTAGCGAAGGAACTTGCCCCCACCGCGTATAAGACATCCCATGTAAGCATGGGAGTGTTCAAAGAGGCTGTTAAGCAGTTCAACGATGCGGGGATATATACAATAGGAAGAATAGCGTGCTTTAACGATGGATATTACGGCAAGGACAATCCTGAAGACTGCATAAACGGGACGGGATGGCCAAGTGCCTTCAGCAGAAATGCCTGGGAATACAATGTGAAGCTGGCGGTTGAAGCGGTCCGGCAGATGGGCTTCAACGAAATCCAGTTTGACTATGTGAGGTTCCCGGAAGCTTCATATGAACTTTCCAGGAGCGGAGCGGATTTCAGAAATGAGTACGGAGAAGAGAAGGCTGAGGCGATTCAGAATTTTTGCTTCTATGCCGCAGATCAGATCCATGAAGCGGGTGCATATTTCAGCGCTGACGTTTTCGGAGAATGCTCCAACGGATATCCGACAGCATACGGTCAGTACTGGCCGGCAATTTCCAATGTGGTCGATGCAATCAGCAGCATGCCTTATACGGATCATTTCGGCGATTCAGACACATGGTCCGAGCCAAAAGCTGTCATGAAGGTGTGGGCGAATAATGCTGCAAAAGCTCAGCAAATGATTCCAACACCGGCTGTTGCCCGAACCTGGATTACAGGCTACAATACCCCTCACTGGAGTCCAAGTGTAACTTATGATGAGGGAAAGCTTCGGCAGCAGATCGATGCGCTGAATGAAGCGGGGCTGGATGGCGGTTTCATTCCGTGGAATGCTGCATCCCCCATTGACAAATACAGACAGTACAAGGGAATCTGGAGCGGTGAAGAGAGCTCCGGGACCGGTGAGTAGAATCTGGAGTCAGAATGGTAGAAGCAGGGATAAGGGTGATAAGGGATATCTTACATTCAAGGGATAACTTACATACAAGGAGAAGATTATATGGCTAGACGTGATGCTAAACTGGTTGGGAAACTGGATCCAATGCATATCATCGTGCCGCTTCTTTATCCGAATCGATGCGATAATGAAGCGTACATTTCAGAGAGAATCGATCTGAGTGCAATAAATAAATATCTGGAAAAAAAGAACGAGGGTCTGATTCAGGAAGAGGACGGCAAAGTTTTTAAGTACACTTTATTTCATGTAATATTGGCCGCGATTCTGAAGACAGTGACCTTAAGGCCCAAGCTGAATTACTTCATCGCCAACAAGAGAATCTACGAGAGAAATAAAATAACGGCATCTTTTATTGTGAAGAAGGCCTTTTCGGACCATGGCGCTGAAGCACTGGCATTTCTGGAGGGGAAACCCCAGGACAGCATCGATGATATTCATGAGAAAATCCGTGCTCAGGTATACAGCTGCAGAAGTGAAAAGCTGGACGGCTCCACGGAGAGTATGAATATCATAAGCAAGCTACCCTTCTTTCTGGTAAGATTCGTAGTCTGGTTTTGCAGGAAACTGGACGTGCACGGCAAGGTGCCAAAATCCATGATCGAAAGCGATCCGTACTACAACACAGTTGTGCTGTCCAATCTTGGTTCAATTAAACTCAAAAGCGGATACCATCACCTGACCAACTGGGGAAGCAATTCCCTGTTTTGCATAATCGGAGAAAAGAAAATCAGGCCGTTTTTCGCGGCGGACGGAAGTTACGAGATGAAAGATTCCGTTGAGCTCGGTCTTACGGTAGACGAGCGAATTGCAGACGGATATTATTATGCAAAATCAATAAGGCTTCTTAAGAAGCTGCTGGACAATCCGGAACTTCTCGAAAGACCATTAAGTGAGGAGATAGATTACTGATGATTATTAAGGGCGAAAAGACCAGAACATTTGATATACCGAAAGATGTGAAAACTCCGTGGCTTGATAACATGGGAGATATACCCCCTACGCTGGTGTACAGTAACGGAACCATGTACGAGAAACTGGAAGCAATAGCGAAGAAGTTTCCCGGCAGTGTTGCGTTTGACTTCATGGGAAAGCGCACTACTTACAGGCAGC
This sequence comes from Eubacteriales bacterium, assembly GCA_028702415.1. Lineage (GTDB taxonomy): Bacteria > Bacillota > Clostridia > Peptostreptococcales > Anaerovoracaceae > Lentihominibacter. Next base: position 822 of record JAQVOT010000139.1, on the reverse strand, counting down.
TGCTTGATACAATAGATGACTGTGCGAAATCCTTGAGAACTATTGGCGTTAGACCTGACGACAAGGTTACTATCGCCATGCCAAACTGCCCTCAGGCCATATTCATGATCTACGCGGTGAACCGGGTCGGAGCAGTTGCCAATATGATACATCCGCTTTCTGCAGAGAAGGAAATCGAAGAATATCTTAATATTTCTCACAGCACCACAATCGTCACTCTTGATCAGTTCTACAACAAGATTGAGGCTATCAGAGAAAACGTTGAAATTGTGAATGTAATAATTGCAAGGATTCGTGATGAGCTGTCCCGCCCCATCAAAACCGGATACATGCTCACGGAGGGCAGGAAAATCAAAAAGATTCCAAAGGACGCACCGATAATCTCCTGGGAGAATTTCATGAAACTGGGCAAGTATTCCTTCAAGAACTACAAGGTGGAAAGGGGAGCGGATGATGATGCCGTTATACTGTACTCAGGAGGAACAACCGGGAAGACAAAGGGTATTGTTCTGACAAACATAAATTTCAATGCTCTCAGCGAACAGGTTATTGCAGCCAACCCGATGTTCATGCCGGGAGACAAAATGCTGGCGGCAATGCCACTTTTTCATGGTTTCGGTCTGGGAGTTTGCATTCACACCATGCTGACACAGGGGGGACGCTGTATTCTGGTACCGAGATTTACGGCCAAGAGCTACGCCAGACTCATAACGAAATATCGCTGCAATTTCATCGCGGGAGTGCCAACGCTTTATGAGGCTTTACTCCGCCTGCCTTCAATGGAGAAGGCTGACCTGTACTGTCTTAAGGGAGTGTTCTCAG
>JAQVOT010000138.1 GCA_028702415.1 Eubacteriales bacterium | reverse complement strand
CCCATTTTCACTTTATCTTCTCCAAAACGAATTTCCTGCCAAGTCTGATTATGGATAAATACAACTGGAAGATAAAGGTAAGCGTTTCCTTTAGTAAATCCGACAATCGTTAATGGCTGGTTGTATCCCTCAACCTGAAGGTAACTTCCAAGTCTATACCCGTTTACTTTAAGCCGGTTATCAACGACAACACCATAAGGATTCTGTTTATCCAAACTCCTGCCTTCAATAATCTGCGGTGCAATAAACCCATCCTCTTCGATAGCAAATAAAGCCGCATCTTCCTTTACATTCCCGGCATCAGTTAATGTTGCCGGTTGATAATTCAAATAGGTGACATCTTTAACTCCCTCAATCTTTTTCAAGTCATTGATAGTTTTCTTTTCCAATAAAGTCTTGCTTAATATATTATCCGACTTTTCGCTGAACACATAATAATCCGCCGGCATGTTTTTAAATAACGAAGTTGTCTCATCAGCTAAGCCTTCAGCCATTGCTACCAAAAAAATAACCAGCCATACCATCAACGTAACAACAACGACCATTAATAAATACCTTAATTTTGAACCATTTAACTCTTTCAATGCTAGTAACATGTTTAACTCCTCAATTCCTGTTTCAAGAAAAAAGCCATATCTCAATATATATTGTGCTTTTAGTTATGATCAATTTCCTAGTAATTATTCAACTCAGACTTAATGCCGTTAGCCACGCAAATAGAATAAGCACTCAACAATCATCAGCACATGCTCATCTAATTCGACTTCATATATGCGGCTTACTCTTAAAATCATGCATTCACAATAGTAGCCTTGCGTTGCGAAGAGAGCCGTGCTGAATTAAATCAAATATTCTGTTTCGCGATGAGCCTCTCCAAATAAACAGACTTCATCTGTTTGCTAGCCAAAGCTTTTTTGATCGGTGGCATTTTAAGAATCGCCGACAGGATGGCGGCCATAGCTCTGTGGCTGAATAAAGCCTTATTATCAAAAATCAATTCCTGGAGCATGCCTTTTTCAATAGCCATAAGCACAACCCTATGGACGGATGTCGATGGTGTGATGATATTTCGACTAGTCCTTTTTAATAACAGACAATTATTAGGACAGGCACGGATACAGAGACCACAGCCAAGGCATATATTTTCATCAAAAACGGGAAACTTCTTATCGTTTTGTCTTTTCATTTTTACTACTTCGATCTGGCAAGCTTTTTCACATTTACCGCAGCCAATACAGGAATCTGTATTTAGAACTGGTAGAAAACCTGTTGTTTCGACAGGGTGCAGGTTCCCGAATTTCTTAGCTGCGACTAGTGCTTCGCAGCAACAACCGCAACAGTTGCAGATAAAGGATACGTCATTCCGGACATTTTCCCCGCACTGTACTAGATTATAATCATAAGCTTTATGAAGCAGTTCGAGACACTCCGAGGCGTCAACTCTGCGCGCAAAATCATGACGGATTAGTGCATCAGCCGCATTGCCAAAGGTCATACAGATATCATCTATGGGTGCAACGCAGTTCTGCCCTATGTGCTCCATCTTATGGCGGCAGTAGCACATGCCGATGCCGATATGTTTTGCAGTCTTAATAATGTAGCTGGCTCTTTCAAAATCCAGAATATGTACTATGTTTCCGGTTTCCAAAATACTTTCGTTAACAAACACTCTTCCGAGTCTGGTCTCGGTACAGAAGAACAGCTCCCTGACGAAATCTTCCTCAACATTCATATATTGATAAAACAGCTCGGCCAGCAACTTCTGATCGATGTCATTTCTAGTTCGCATCATGGAAAATTCTAAAAAGCCTGCCATGGGCGGTGGCAGTATGTAGCGGGTCTCCCCGTTGCTTTCCATATCCAACAGGATACATCTTGAAGCAAGGCCCTTCAGGATTTTACAGGTTTCTGCCTTAGGCATACCCCAGATCGCAGCAGCTTTTTCGGCTGTGAAAGGTTTGATAGGCAGTTGCGCTACAAGAGTTGCCTCCTTTTCCGAAAAAAGAATCGAAAGGATCTTATATAAAGTGTCCGAAGCCGGTGCACCTTGAGGAAATCGGTTCAAACGCTCTTCTAAATTTTTATAAGCTGATCTTGATGAAATGTGTGACATAACTTGACCTCCGGCATATTATGGATAATTATTATTATACGCGATTGTTCATAAATATCAGAGCAAAATATTCGAGCTATTCACCGTTACAGTGTCCTTATTCAATTATGTGCAGTTACTATAGAAATCTTAATAAAAACTGTATTCTTCGGACTTACTTCAATCATATGTCCAATCAATTCTTTATCATGGATTATATAACGCCAATTTCACACTTTTTAACGATTCCTATACCTTTTAACGATTACCCCAAATATTGTCAGAGGGGGGTGCATCTTTTAACGATAGGGTGCAGAAAACGTAAAAAGCACCGTCTAAAACGATGCTTAAATATACTCCATAATGCCAGAAAGCCCAGTATTACTGGACTTTTTAATTGTATCAAAGTTTAAGTCAAATATGAGATGATGAGGCTAAAAAAACACATACTTTGATACAATTTAACGATTCATCTTGCGATTAATAATCCAAGGGTACATTTGCTTATTGGGGGGTGCAGTAATTTCTTGGTACTATCTGCAAAAAGGATTTCATTAAAGATTAAACTTCCTATTTTAGAGATCTGGTTGATAGTCATTTGGATTGGGAACTTGTGGACATTTATGCTGACGTGCGCAAAAGGGCAATAGAAAACTTGCTCATCAATGAGAAATATATAAAGATAAAGATCATAAAGTGGTTAATACTGGTCCTTATCGTATTATACGCCATCCGGGATATTTTGGCATGCTCTTAGGTTCATTGCCTATACCTTTTGCATTGGGTTCTATTTATAGTTTTATTCCGGTCAGTATAATGATCTTACTTGTATTTATGAGAACATTTTATGAAGATAAAACCTTACAAAATGAATTAGAAGGTTACAAGGAATATTGCCAAAAAGTAAAATATCGCTTAATACCTTTTTTGTGGTAATGAATGATGAATAAAGAGAATTCTTAAAATGCGGGGACGAAACTTCATATAACAGCGGCTATACGGTTCGGGCGGAGTACCGCCCTTTCCCAAATTGTCCTACGCTACGCTTCGGGCAACTTCGTATAGCCGCGGAACGTGAATCGCATTATTCTTATTTTACGACGTATTATATGAATATAAAAGCTTACCGGACCCTGAGTTGCCAAAAGGCCACGGCGCTGGCTGCAGCAACGTTCAGAGAGTCCACGTTATGGGACATGGGGATGCACGCGGTGTAATCGCAGTCCGCAATCGTGCAGGGCGCCAGTCCATTACCTTCTGAACCCAATACGAGAGCAAGCTTTTCTTCTGCCATGAGCTGCGGATCGTCTATGCTGACAGCGTTATCATTTAAAGCCATGGCAACGGTCTTAAAGCCCAGCTTGCGCAGACTCTTCATTCCCTGCTGCGGCCACTGCGAGGGCTCGCTGCCAATACGGGCCCATGGCACTTGGAAGATGGTACCCATGCTCACCCTCACCGCACGCCGGCACAGTGGGTCACAGCATGAGGGGGTTAGCAACACGGTATCGATGCCTAGCGCCGCAGCCGAGCGAAAAATGGCACCGACGTTGGTAGAGTCCGCAATACCTTCAAGAACAGCCACTCGACTTGCACCTGCACACGCCTCCTCAACGCTGGGTAGATGAGGACGCCGCATGGCACACAGCACACCGCGGGTCAGCTGAAAGCCAGTCAGCCCTGCTAGCAGGTTGATATCGGCAGTATAGACGGGGATATCTCCGCAGCGGGTGATTATACCGTGCGCCTGCCCTGCAATGTATTTGCGCTCCATCAAAAGTGAAATGGGCTCGCATCCAGCGTCGAGGGCAAGTCCAATTACCTTGGTACTCTCCGCAATAAAGATGCCCATCTCCGGCTCCAACCGGTTGCGCAGCTGCGTTTCCGTCAGGCGAGCAAAGACATCCAAATTGGGCGATGAAAAATCGCTTATCTCAATGATATTTGACATCTTATCTCCTTATGTTCAAGGTTAGTGGTAACATATCAACCTTGATTTTTTTGCAACATAAAATCCTTTTTACCGTAAGTAAGAATTACACCACCATCAATATATTATCACTACAGCGTGAAATAATTTTAACCAGTAAGATACCCTTTTAATTTCTTTAAGCTATGTGACTTATACGCACAATAGTTACGGCGGAGGTAATAATCCAGCTTTTTAAGGGCCTTCATTATCACAC
>JAQVOT010000137.1 GCA_028702415.1 Eubacteriales bacterium | reverse complement strand
AGGGGTTGGAATACTAAGGGTTACTGAACTTCAGGCCCCGGGTAAGAAGAGGGTTGCTGCAGCAGATTATTTCAGGGGCAATTCCATTGTAATCGGTAGTATTTTAAGATAAAATAGAGGCTGAGGTGATTTTATGTTTTATGGATTTGATCCGACTATTATTATTCTGATACCGGCGATTATTTTTACGCTTTACGCACAGGGTAAAGTAAAGACAGCCTACGCCAAGTATTCACGTGTTCCCACAAGAAAAGGAATCACAGGCCAGCAGACGGCCAGGATGATCCTGAACAGCAACAACATGGGACATGTACCAATTGAAGTTATACCCGGACAGCTGAGTGACAATTATGATCCTACAAAGGATGTAATGCATCTGTCCAACGGAATCAGCAATGGCAATTCTATTGCGTCTGTTGCTGTTGCCGCACACGAAGCCGGGCATGCAATACAGGATGGAACAAATTACGGATTTCTTAAATTCAGGATAGCCATGGTACCGGCAGTAAATATTGTATCCGGAGCGTCATGGCCGATTCTGATTATTGGGCTGATAATGGTTGGAGCAGGACAGGCCTTCGGTAGCGTATTATTTAATATCGGTGTAATCATGTTCACAATAGTGGTTCTGTTTCACACCGTTACGCTTCCGGTTGAATTTAATGCGTCAAGCCGTGCACTGAAACAGCTTGTCGCCCTTGATATCGTTGATGAATCAGAAGTAAAGGGGTGCAAGAGAGTGCTGTCGGCAGCCGCCATGACATATGTGGCAGCGCTGGCAACATCTATTCTGAACCTTGTAAGAATTCTTCTGATAAGAGGGAGTAACAACTGATGGATAATAACAGAAAAACAGCTTATTTGGCTTTGCTGGATGTGCATTCAAAAAAAGCCTATTCAAACCTGGCACTTAACCACAAGATAGCCATGCATAGGGCAGACAAGCCTGCCTTTGTAAGAGAACTTACATATGGCGTGCTGGAACGCAAACTTACGCTGGATTATTACATTGACCGGCTGGCGACTGATGGAATTGAAAGTCTGAAGACTCCGGAACTTCTTATCCTGAGAATGGGAGTATATCAGCTGAAATACATGAATTCCGTACCTGAATATGCGGCAGTTGACGAGAGCGTTGAGCTTGCCAAAAAATACTGCAAAAGCAAGTCGGGATTTGTTAACAGGGTTCTTAAGGAATTCATCAATAAAATGGATTCAATCCAGCTTCCTGCCAGGGAAGATGATGAGATAAGATATCTGTCAATAAAGTACTCATATGCACCGTGGATCATTGAACTCTGGCTCAAGTACTACAGCATGAATTTTGTTGAGCAATTGCTGGCTGCAGGCAACGAGAAAGCGCCTTTCACAATCAGACTGAACTGGCTGAAGGTGAGAAAGGAAGATCTGATGAAGGCTCTTGAAGAAAGAGGCTTCGAAGCTGAAAACGGCAAGATCAGCCAGAATGCCATCAATGTTAAGGGCAGCGGAATTCTGGAGACCGAGCTTTACAAGCACGGTCTCTTCACACCCCAGGACGAAAGCTCTATGCTTGTTGCCGAGAAACTTGACCCTAAGCATGGAGATATCGTTATGGATGTCTGTGCGGCTCCGGGAGGCAAGACAACAGCAATAGCAGAAAGAATGAACAACACAGGCAGAATTCTGGCATCTGATATATATCGGAGAAAACTGGAAGTGGTGGAGGCTGAAGCCAAACGTCTGGGGATAACCAATATTGAAACGAGAAGCTGGGATGCAACCAGGGTTGATTCTACGATGATAATGAAGGCGGATAGGGTTCTGGTTGATGCACCTTGTTCAGGACTTGGCGTTGTGAGAAGAAAGCCCGAAATCAAATACAAGGAACACAATAACGAGGTTGCGCTTCTGCCTGATAAACAGCTGGCAATCCTTTCAGCTTCATCTTCTTATGTGAAGGTCGGCGGAACCTTAGTTTACAGCACATGCACAATAAATCCGGAAGAAAATGAACAGGTTGTTGCCAACTTCCTTAGAAAGCACGGTGATTTCGAGAAGATTGAAGATGTGCTTTTGCTCCCAATAGACAATGGGACAGACGGATTTTATATTTGCGTGATGAAAAAGAAACAGCCGGAATAAGCCGGCAGAATAAGGAGAAAAACAAAATCTATGCTGCAAATTGGATTCAAGTGCAATAGAGGAGTTGTGAGAAAGAATAACGAGGACGCATGCTTCGTTATTCCTAACAAGGATGTTTACATAGTGGCCGATGGAGTTGGTGGAAACAACTCGGGTGAAATAGCAAGCGGGACTGCAGTTGAGGAGCTGGCTGCCTATGTTAAGGCGGGGGAGCTGGACAACTGCAATACCCCGGAGGAAATCTTTGGATTTTTCACAAAGGCTGTTGATGTGGCCAACAAAAAAGTTTTTGATATAAGCAGTCAGGATCCCGCATGCAGGGGAATGGCCACCACATTGGTGATGACATACATTCACCAGGGTGTCGCATATCTGACGAATATCGGGGACAGTAGAGCATACCTTTTCAGAAACGGCAGGCTCAAACGCATAACTAAAGACCACACATACGTTAATGAACTTATAGATCAAGGCGTGATTACAGAGAAAGAAGCCGAGACTCACAATCAGAAGAATGTGATAACCAAGGCACTGGGTGCTGAACCTGCAATTGAACCCGACTTCTATAGAGTAGGACTTGCTGAGGGAGATATAATGTTGCTCTGTTCGGACGGGCTCTACGGGGAAGTAGGTGAAGACAGAATACAGGAGATGCTCAAGGCAGCCATCGCAGGAGATATGAAGATGAATGATCTTTGTGCGGACTTCGTTGATGAGGCTATCCTGGCAGGTGGACGAGATAACATTACAGTAATTGCGATTAGAATATAAATTCGGAGGAAAAAGGAATGGCAAAAGTACTCGCAAACAGATACGAACTGTTCGAGAGAGTTGGAGAAGGTGGAATGTCAGTGGTCTACAAGGCCAAGGACAAACTTCTCAATAGATTTGTAGCAATAAAAATTCTCAAGCCGGAATTCATAAACGATCAGAAATTCATAGAGAGTTTCAGAAGGGAATCTCAGAATGCGGCCAGCATGACTCACCCCAATATAGTAAACATCTATGACGTAGGCAGGGAAGGTAATATACATTACATAGTAATGGAACTCATAGAAGGCCGTGCTTTAAGCGATATTATCAGAGAGCAGGGACCCCTGGCATATCCGAAGGTGATTACTCTGGCCAAGCAGATTGCAGCGGCACTGGCATTCGCCCACAGGAGCCACATCATACATAGAGACGTGAAGCCACACAATGTAATGATCACGCCAAACGGTACCGCGAAGATTACGGATTTCGGTATTGCAAAAGCAGTAAACGCCGCAACGATTGTGGACCATACCGATGGCATAGTCGGATCCGTTCACTACTTCTCACCGGAACAGGCCCGAGGTGGCTATGTGGATGAGAAGTCGGATATTTATTCCCTGGGCATTGTAATGTACGAGATGCTTACAGGAAAGGTTCCCTTTGATGGAGAAAATCCTGTAAACATAGCTCTTCAGCATATTAACAGCGAAATGACTCCACCGTCACAGCTGGTAGCAGGGGTTCCTCCTGCACTGGAACATATAATCATGAAGTGCTGTGATAAATATCCTGTGAACAGATTCGCTTCAGCGGATGATCTGATCCAGGCATTAAACAATCTTGAATTTGTGGGAAGCGTTGTAGGGAATTCAGTTCTCATGGGCGGAGCGGCAGGAACTTCGGTAGGATTGTCGGCACCGAGAACAGAGCAGACCAGAGGTCCTATCGCAGAAACAGATTATGATGATGGGGAAGAACAGCCTGAAGAATACAACGAAAAAAGTCGCAAAAGCAAGGGCAGGAACAAGAAAAAGAAGAAACTGATTATAATAATAGCCATTGCGGCAGCGGTTGTCATGGCAGGACTTGCAGCCATACTGATTCTGGGTGGCGGCGAAGAGATAGAAGCTCCGGACTTCACCGGAATGACTCTGCAGGAGGCAGAAGCCTTTGCAGAGGAGAACGACATAAAAGTAAAACTCGGAGAAGAAGTGATCAGTGATACAGTTGATAAGGGACTGATCGTTTCACAGGATCCGGAAGCCGGTCAGATAATCAAAACCGGAAGCACCATAACTGTTAATGTGAGCAAGGGCCTGGGAGACGGAAGCGTACCTGACCTTACGGGAAAGATGAAGGATGACCTGTACGACTACCTTGAGGCGGCAGGATTCAAGCTGGGGG
>JAQVOT010000136.1 GCA_028702415.1 Eubacteriales bacterium | reverse complement strand
TGCCAAAGCAAGCAGATCTGCCGATGCCTTTGATGCCGAGTACGGACTGGATGCTGTGATTGGCATCTCCTCGGTAAAAAACAGGTCGGGCCTGTCCAGCGGCAGATCTCCGTACACCTCACCTGTTCCAACCTGATGATATCTGTCTATTCCGAACTCATTACAGGCATCCATAAGAACCTGAGTTCCCAGAATATTTGTCTTAAGGAAGATTCCGGGATCCTCAATTGATCTGTCCACATGGGATTCCGCTGCGAAATTTACCACAATGTTAAATGGTTCTCCCTTGTCCGCTTCTTCTTTAAACAGTCCAAACACTGCATTTCTGTCAGCCACATCCCCCTTGACAAACCTGAACTTATGGTTATCTATTACAGGTTTCAGTGTTTCCAGATTGCCCGCATATGTCAAATTATCAACACACACTATTTCATAATCCGGATGTTCGTCCAGCATATAAAAAACAAAATTTGCACCTATAAATCCGGCCCCGCCGGTGACAAGTATTTTCATAATATGATTTGTCCTTTCCTGCAAAAGCAGCCCTGCTTTTTCCTAAAATCCTCTGTAGATAAACGCTGCTGCATCGTATCCCGGACCGTATACTCCAATCCCCAATACAAATGCAAAACCAATAAGCAGTATTGCCCATCTGATTGGTAAAGGTCTTCTGTCCAGCATTTGCCTGAATCCGGTATTACCATCGCCTCCATTAATACGCATGTCTCTTTCCTGAACTAAGCTGACAACAAACCATATAATGCAACATATCAATATTATCAGAAAGTCTGTATTAGTTAGCCCCAGGCTCATTATCGTTTCACTGAAAGGTGTTCCGTGGTTCAGCCTGAACATTGAGAAGAACATGCTGATAGCAACGCCGAAGGATGCTGCTTTCGGAAATATTCTTCCGCATACAACAATAAAAAATGTGCGGATAATCTGAAAAAACTTCCATGCCTTAGATTCTGCATTAATATGCAGTTTCTCTATTGCACCCTTTAACAGCGGTTCGAATAACAGCCCCAGCACTATTACTGTTCCGTTATACAGGCCATAAGCTATGTATTTGAACTCTGCTCCGTGCCACAATCCTATTGTCAGGAATGTGCAGTACTGAGCGATTATTACCGGAAACAACTTACCGATTCTGTCACCGAATACATTCCTAAGATCCTTACCCAGTTTTCCGAAGAATTTGGACATTGCCACCGGATAGAATATATAATCCCTGCACCAGTGCGACAGTGAAATATGCCATCTGTTCCAAAACTCCGACAGGTTGTGTGAGAAATATGGTCTCATAAAGTTATGAGTCATATCAATGCCCATGCACTTTGCAACACCCCTGGCAATATCTATTCCGCCACTGAAGTCAGCATATATTTGTATGGTGTAAAACAGCAAAGCCACAAATACGGCTCCCCCGGTATACTCTGTGTAATTATCGAACACTTCACTGCAGAGTATTGCAACTCTGTCAGCAATTATCAGCTTCTTAAAGAATCCCCACAGTATAAGCTGCGCTCCGTGTGTCAGGTCAGTATAATTAAATCTATGTCCTTCATAAAGCTGGTGTGCAAGCTGATCATATCTGGAAATTGGTCCCTGTATTATCTGGGGAAAGAACGCCGTAAACAATCCGAACTTAGCAATGTTTCTATCCGGTTCAATCTTGTTTCTGTACAAGTCGAAAATGTAAGCTGCCGACTGGAATGTGTAGAAGGATATTCCCAGGGGAATAAGCAATCCTCCTATATCAAACAGACCAGCAGCCTGAAGGTAGTACCTGAAATATTTCAGTACTGCCAGGACTCCGAAGTCCAGAATAAGAATCAGAACTACCATTTTCCTCTTTTTTCTCTGGGAAACTGCTTTTGCAGCCTTCTTTTCTTCTCTGGACAGCTCCTCCTTATGCTGATCAATATATTCCTTATGCTTGGTATTACAGTTTCCAATGTATAACCCGCCAAAGAATGTTATTACCGTTGTTGCCAGAACGAATACGAAGGTTTTCGGACTGGATATCAGGTAAAATGCATAGCTTGCAATAAGCAGTACCATCCACTTATATTTAACAGGTATGATATAGTACAGACTTATTGTTATCGCAGCGAATAATAAGAAATTCAGGGATGTAAACGCCATTTAAGTATTTGCCTCTTTTCGTTTCTTATTCCTGTGCGTTTTCAATAAGCTTAATCATCGCATCTAATGAATTGAAGTTTTCCGGAACCAGGTCTTCAACCGAAATCTCAACATCAAACTCATCATTAAATTCGCTGACTATAGCGACGATATCCAGTGACGCCAGAATGCTATCATCAATCAATTTTGTTTCATTATCAAAATCGATGTCTCCTCTGATTTCTGTAAGAATTTCCAATACTGTTTCTCTCATTTTTTTCTCCTGTTAATCTGTTTTTTTAACCATATTAAATACCCATATAGAATATATTGTAGCATATAATAGATGAATATGATAACATTTATTGTATATGGAATCCAAATTGAGGAGCTGTATTAATGAAAAAAATAAAATCCATTTTCAAGAAAATCTGCATAAAATCTGATCGTGAAAAGTACATAGAATATTACAGACAGTTACCAGTTGACAATAAAGCTATCTGGCTCGAGGCAAGAAACGGCAAGGAGATTGATGGCAACATCTTCTATATCGCCAGCGAAATACTCAGCAACCCGAATTATTGCGATTTCCGGCTTTTCATTTCCGCAGAAAACGAGGACCTGAAGTCTGTTTTTGCAAGAAAGTTAAAAACAGAAGGCCTGAAGCGTGTTTCCTTCTTAACCGTTGGATCTGATGAATACTACAGAATCGCAGCCACTGCCGGATATATTGTTTCTGACGCAACCCTGAAAAACTTCTTCATAAAAAAGGAAGGGCAGGTTTACCTTAACGTTTGGCACGGTACTCCTTTTAAAGTTATGGGCAAACGGGTAACCCATGAGCCCCATGCTATTGGGAACGTACAGAAGAACTTCATCATTGCCGACTACCTGCTTTACCCCAGCAGATATATGATGGATCACATGGTAGAAGATTACATGATATCCGGTCTGTCGGATGCAACTGTTCTGCTTGGGGGATATCCCAGAAACATCGCTTTTTTTGACACAAAAAGACGAGAGGAAATAATTGAGGAATGTAATCTGAATGAACTGCGTGTATACGTATATATGCCCACATTCAGACCTCAGCTTATGGGAGATACATTGGCTGAAGTCCTGAAAGAAATAGATGTAGAGCTTTCCGATAATGAAGTTCTTTTTGCCAAGGTGCATCCTCTGGCTGCAGATGAGATTGATTTCAGTTGCTATGAAAACATACGACCATTTCCTGAAGAATACGAAACCTATGAGTTCCTGAATGTGGCAGATTGTCTGATTACAGACTATTCCAGTGTGTTCTATGATTTTGTTTCTTCCGGCAGGAAGATTGTGTTGTTCACATATGATGAAGATGACTATCTCAGCAGTAGAGGGCTATATGCTCCTATGGCTTCACTTCCCTTCATTCAGACTAAAACCGTGTCCGCCACATTAGATGCTGCCAGACTGCCGAAGGATTATGATGATTCCCGGTTCAGTCAGGAATACGGCCCCTTCGAATCCCCCGATGCTGCTGCAGAATTAGTTAAAAGGTTAATTTACGGAGATTCATACTGCCGGGAACTAAAGATTCCTTCAGCGAAGAAGCCAAACATATTGGTTTACGCCGGCACCCTGAATACTGCTTCGCGGATTAACTCAGCTATGGATTTTCTGGCAAAAGCAGATTATGATGAGAAAAACTACTATCTTGTATTCAACAGAACTGACGTTAAGGATAATTATGAATTTCTGTTAAACCTTCCCGAAGGTTCTATGTATTTTGGCCGTGCCGGCAAAATGATCAGAACCGGAAACGAAGATGAGGATATGCGACTTGAATGGCTTCGCTGTTTCGGGGAAATGCCGGTTGATGACATTATCTTCCTGACGGATAACATATCCGACCCCCTTGCTAAATTATTAAACTGGAAAGGCTTGTAATAAATGTACACTTCAGATTTAAACAACAAACCGATGACAACAAAAAAGCTTGTCCTGTATTACACACTCCTGTTTGCAGTAATTGCTGCAGGAGTATTCTCTGTTTTTATGCTTCTGGGAAAATCATTTATCATGCACGGTGATGGCTTTCGCCAGGGATATTTCTGGGTCGCGGAAATAAAACATCTTGTGTCATCTGTAGTATCAGGCGAGGGTCTGCCGCAATGGAACTGGTCCAGGGGCCTTGGTATGCAATATCTGTACAGAGCTGATCC
>JAQVOT010000135.1 GCA_028702415.1 Eubacteriales bacterium | reverse complement strand
GAAGAGACTTCTCGGTGGAAAACGGTATCAACATCTGGTGTGTTGCTGACAATGTGCGTAAAGGCGCTGCAACCAATGCAATCCAGATTGCAGAGAAACTACTGGAAGTACTTCCTGACTAGTCATACCAATAAAAAAGCGACACAAATATGTCGCTTTTATTTTGTCTTTTTTAATTCTGGCTTTCCATAATGTCCTTGCCATCGTAGTAGTTACAATTAGGACAAACTCTGTGAGGAAGCTTCGGTTCGTGGCACTGTGGACAAATTGAAACGCCAGGAGCCTTCTTCTTCATATTAGTTGCCTTTCTCTGATGAGTTATTGCTTTTGAAGTTTTTCTCTTAGGTACTGCCATTATTACACCTCCTTCGTGCCGAATATGTAAGCAAGTCTCGCCGACGAGCATCGGCGTAAATTGATTTAATACTATTTGTGACATAAAAAGAACGTACGTCGCAACATTGAAAGTATACACGCGACATACGTTCTTTGTCAACATTTAATTTTTCTTATGACAGGCTTTCAACGATATTTTTCGTGTCCCTGGCAATCATAAGCTCTTCGTTGGTAGGAATCAGAATAAGTTTTACAGCAGAATCATCTCTTGAAATGATTGTTTCCTTACCTTTTACTCTGTTCTTTACAACATCCAGCTTGATTCCCAGGTTGCCCAGGTCGTTGCATATTATATCTCTTGCGCTGATATCATTTTCACCGACACCTGCAGTAAATATTATAGCGTCACAACCGTTCATTTCTGCAATGTATGCTCCTATGTAGAATCTAACCTTGTGAGCGAATACCTTCAGTGCCAGCTGAGCTCTTTCATTTCCTTCTTCAGCTGCGGCTTCCAGGTCTCTGAAATCACTTGAAATCCCCGAAATTCCAAGAACGCCTGATTTCTTGTTAAGAATTTCATTGGCTACGCCCTGATCAAGATTTTCGCACTGTCTCATATAAGTTACGATTGCAGGATCAATATCACCTGATCTTGTTCCCATAACCAGTCCTTCCAGAGGAGTAAGCCCCATTGAAGTGTCAATACACTTGCCTCTTTTGATCGCCGATACGGATGCTCCGTTACCCAGGTGACATGTGATAAGCTTCAGATCCTGAATGTCTACGTTAAGAATATCGGCCGCTCTTTCCGCAACATATTTATGTGAAGTACCATGAAAACCGTATCTTCTGATTCTATGCTTTTCATAGAATTCATAAGGAATAGCATATATATATGATTCAGGTGGCATTGTCTGGTGGAAGGCTGTATCAAATACAGCTACCATTGGTGTTTCAGGCATGAGTTCCTGACATGCTGCAATACCGAGAAGGTTTGGCGGATTGTGAAGAGGTGCAAGTGAGGTGCATTCTTCAAGAGCTTTGATTACATCTTCAGTGATAATAACAGACTCTGCATACTTTTCTCCTGCATGAACAACTCTGTGTCCAACAGCTCCGATTTCGTTCATGTCCTTTACAACTCCGTGTTTTGGGTCCTGAATTGCGTCAAGAACATGTCCGATAGCGTCTTTATGGTTGGCCATTGGAGTTTGAAGTTTGAACTTATCCATTCCTATCTTCTCATGAGTTATTACCGAACCGTCCATTCCGATTCTTTCTACCAAGCCCTTACACTCCAGAGTTTCACTTGTCATTTCCAATAGCTGATACTTCAATGAAGAGCTTCCGCAGTTAATAACTAATACTTTCATTTATATTTCCTCCTAATAATATAAAACTTTTTTACACGTCGATTATATCATATTTCAATATAAGGTGTAATTACTTTATCGGAATATTCATAGATGTCCCTGCCAGAAATAATGTTGTATATGTCTGATGAAACAACATCCGTCTTTGCCATAATCTCGATATACTGATTTTTGTTTTCATCAAAGAATCTATTGATGTTTGTAATAATCGGAATTGCTGCTCTTTCTTCCTTCTTTATGATTTTGAGAAACTCTCTTCCTCCTTTTCCTGCAGAAAGAACCCTGGCAAAAAGAGCCGGCCCGGACACTTCACCATTTTGGGTGACTCCTGTCAGCAGGTCAGCGGTCTTACCGGTTAACCCAAGAAGGATATACATCAGAATTCTTCTGATAGAAGAAGCAGTGTAACGTTTGGAAGTAAGTCTTATAACCAGATCATCTATGGATGTTGCATGAACAATCTCCTTCTTGATTCTGTGTTCCAGTCCCTCACCTACACAGTATAAACCTCTAAGCTCCTCGGTGGATTGTTTGATTATTTCATATCTCAGAAGTTCAAATATTCTGTTGTATGAGTTCATAATACGATCTGCCGGATCTTCTCCGTCAGATAGGGCCATACACACTTTTCCCGGCATATATTTGGCTGCCTCGTCAAATGCGCCTCTTCGTATCAGTTTTCTGATCTCAGTGGAACCTGCAAAACCAAGAAAAGCATTTGAATCATTAATCCCTGATGCATATCTCTGTACAGGAACCGGTACTATTTTCAGTCCCTCTTCTTCAAGCTTAATGATGTTTTTCAGATATTCGATTGACAGTATATTGTTTGGTCCTTCCAGAAGTTCTGCATAATTGCTTCCCAGTATATCATTAACAGCTTTCTGATTTGCCTTTGCACGAGAAACTCCTTCTTTCATATTATCTCTGATAAGCTCTTCCACTTTTGCCTTTTCATGTACCATGGCGTCAGCAATCCGGAGAAGTCCATCAAAATCTTCGGTTTCACATCCAAATGAAATATGGGTAACACCAATGCCGGCCAAAGTACGAACAGCACCTCTTGCAAAATATTCAGCCCTGTTACATGCATAAATGGTGGGCAGTTCAATGACCAGGTCTGCATTGCTGTTTTCATCAGGACTGCTGTCAAGCACAACTCTGGCTCTTGTCCATTTGTCCATTATGGCCGGCTCGCCTCTTTGAACGAAATTCCCGCTCATGCAGATTACGGTAAAATCTGCTGCGGATAGTTCCTTTGCCTTGGCAATCTGATAGAGGTGCCCGCTATGAAGCGGATTGTATTCTGCTATTATTCCTACTGTTTTCATTCTGTTCTCCAATGAAAAAAGGGCCGCCTATGGCAAGCCCTAAAAAATAATCTTATTTTTTTTCCCCATTCATGTCAGGAATGGGCGAAAATTCCGGTTTGCTTTCTGCATCCATCTGTGCTCTGTAAGCCATGTCCTGAAGTTCATCTCTGTTTGAAGCAAGTGCAGAATTAATGTCATCAAATGCATTCTCAATACTTGTAAACATTTCGCCGAAATAAATCGAACTTAGATGAGCCATCTTTCCCTGGAAGTTGTAGAGAATTCCATCCAGATACTCATATGTTCCAATCTTCAGCTGCTTGGCAGTATCCTCCGTTACTTTCATAAGCTCATCCGCTCTAAGTTTGGATTTTACCGTAATGTCGTTGTTCTCAACCAAAGCATCGGCCTGTTTCTGAGCATCCTGAATTACTGCTTCATACTGCTGTTTGGCTTCTGCGATGATCCTTTCCCTCTCATTCTTAATCCACTGAGCCTGCTGGATTTCATCAGGAAGTTCAGATCTTATTTCCCTTACAATCTCCAGAAGTTCTTCCGAATCAATCATTATTTTGCCTGTAAGTGGAAATCCCGCCGCCGTATCGACTATTTCTTCGATTTCTTCTAATAATTCTAAAACCCTCATTGCATCCTCCTAACAAAAAGTGTTTATTTTGACATTTTTCTCAATATTACATCAGGTACGAGACCTGTAATGTCGCCACCAAGTGAAAAGACTTCCTTAACCATTGTAGAACTGATAAATGAATATCTTGGATCCGTCATCAGAAAAACGGTCTCAACCTTTTCCTGAAACAATCTGGCATTCATCTGTGCCATCTGTATCTCATAATCGAAATCCGTCGTTCCCCTAAGACCTCTGACAACTACATTGTAGCCGCCTTCGTTTACAAAGTCAGCCAGAAGTCCACTGAAATGATAAACCTTGACATTATCCAGTCCGATTAATGTTTCTCTTATCATGCTTTTTCTCTCATCCGGCATGAACATTGTTTTTTTCTGAGGATTATCTATTACACCAACGGTTAATTCATCATACAATTTGGCCGCTCTTTCGATTATATTCATATGTCCCATTGTAAGGGGATCAAATGAACCGGAATATAGAGCTTTTGTTTTCATAGAAAATCCTCCCATAATTCTGTTTGCATTTTATCATATTAAATTCGTGAAAGCAACGACATATCGTTGTAAATGGAAAGCTTAATGTTGATCTACAATTGATGTGACACCATCATTCATATACAAAAGCGATAGGTTCCATTAGAATGTTAGTAACTACAAAAACGTCTAATGAAAGGAATCCTATCGCTATGGACAATATAACACA
>JAQVOT010000134.1 GCA_028702415.1 Eubacteriales bacterium | reverse complement strand
CAGGAAGACTGCCACCGCCATTGTGGCAGCCTTCGGTGAGGAAACCTTCGATATTATTGAAAGACATCCTGAAAGGCTTACAGATATTCCGGGAATAGGGAAAAAAGTTGCAGCTAAAATTGAAGAAGCTTTCATGTTGAACAGGGAGTTCGCCAGGGTTACAATGACTCTGCAGCAGTATGGAATCAGTGCAGGTCAGGCTTTGCGTATATACAATGTATATGGAAAGGAAACCGTGGAAGTGGTTCTGGAAAATCCATACAGGCTTACTGAAGATGTGTTCGGAATCGGTTTCAAAAAGGCAGATGCAATTGCAGGAAAAATCGGCATTGAACCCGATGATGAATTCAGGATAAAAAGCGGAATCAGATTTACCCTCAGCTGGTTTGCGGGGGAAGGAAACACATATCTTCCGGAGGATGAACTGTGTGAGAAGGCCGGAGAACTCCTGGACCAGTCAAGTGAAAAAGTCCGTGACTGCCTGGAACAGATGGTGTTTTTCGGAGATGTTCACATGGATGTAATTGAGGGCCGTAAAGTCGTTTATCTGATGGCTTTTTATGTTGCCGAACAGAACATCTGTAAAGCACTTAGAAGCCTTGTAAACGCTGATTTGAAGCCAATAAAAGGTCAACCTGAGGTATTGATAAGCAGAACAGAGCACCAGATGGGTATAAGCCTGTCCGATCAGCAGAAAAGAGCCATAACAAGCTGCCTGGGCACAGGAGTTTCGGTGATTACAGGTGGACCCGGAACAGGTAAAACAACCATAATAAATGCTATAATCAACATACTTGAAGATAGCGGTTTATATGCTGCAATTGCAGCTCCAACAGGGAGAGCTGCCAAGAGAATAACCGAGACCAGTGGCAGGTCTGCTTCTACAATTCACAGGCTATTGGAGTATTCATTCTTTTCGGAAGGTGAAGGTGGAGACGGCAGAATGACTTTCGGTAAAAACCAGGACAATCCTCTGGATTGCGATGCTGTTGTTGTGGATGAGGCATCTATGATAGACCTTATGCTTATGGACGGATTGCTTTGTGCTATTAGGTCAGGCACCAGGCTCATAATAGTGGGAGATGATGATCAGCTGCCCTCTGTGGGAGCAGGGAATGTTCTCAGAGACATTATTGCCAGCGAATACATTTATGCCAGCAAGCTTACAGAAATTTATCGACAGGCCAGAGAAAGCATGATAGTGGTCAATGCCCACAGAATTAATCGTGGTGAATATCCTGACTGCAATGCCAGAGAAAAAGACTTCTTTCTCCTAAGGCGAAAGACGGAGAAGGAAATGGTGCAGACCATTAAGGAACTTTGCATTACAAGACTTCCGAAGTATTATTCAAATATGGCGACGGGAGATGTGAATTCCCTCCGGGATATTCAGGTTCTCACCCCGGTAAGGAAGGGTAATCTGGGATGCATAAATATGAATCGCGAGCTCCAGCAGATTCTCAATCCTCCGGATAGCGCAAAGGCAGAAAAGGCCTATGGCGACAGGCTGTTTCGGGAGGGAGACAAGGTCATGCAGATTCGGAACAACTACGATCTTGCCTGGAAGGATCAATCCGATTACAGTGACGGCAAAGGAGTCTTCAATGGGGATATGGGCTTTATTCAAACAATAGATAATGAATTCAATGAAATTACCGTGTTGTTTGATGGCACCAGATCCGTTACATATAACTTCAATCAGCTTGAGGAACTGGAACTGGCATATGCGATTACAGTTCACAAGAGTCAGGGAAGCGAATTCCCTATAGTGATAATGCCAATAAGCTGGTTTCCGCCGGTTCTGGCAACGAGAAATCTTCTTTATACAGGAGTGACAAGGGGAAAGGAAGTAGTGGTTCTCGTAGGTTCCGAAGACAAACTGAAGGGAATGGTCGACAACAATCGCATTAGCAAGAGATATTCGGGGCTGGCGTGGAGACTAAAGAGGTTTTTTGATTTGGGGGATATGGGAGATGAAACTATCGGAAGTAGCATATGAGCTAAGCGAAGCGGTTTTCCCATCAGGGATTTACTGTATTGTGTGCGGTGCGCTGATAGACAGAAGCAGAGCTTATGGACTTTGCGATGGATGCATCCGCAAAATGCACTGGATAAGTGGGAAGACATGCAACCGGTGCGGCAAAGCCCTTCATGGTGAATACCTTGGGAGCTTGTGTTACGACTGCATGGAAGGGGAGCATTTTTTTACTAGAGGTTTCAGCTGTATGACATATGGTTTCTTTGAGCGGCAGATAATGATGGACATAAAATACCGAGGTAAAGGGTATCTGGCTGTCAAGATGGGTGATGTTCTGTTTGACAAGATGGAATCTCTGATTGAAGCGGCTGCAGATATTGGAATCATGCCCTTTGATCTGGTTATTCCTGTACCGGTAAGTGAAGGCAGAAGAAGAAAACGGGGATATAATCAGGCTGAGCTGATGGCCAGGCAGTTTGTGAGGCGGTGGCAGGAAAAATCAGAGTGTTTTCCATTCCTTGAAGGAGGAGTGCTTGTGAGAGATCACGAAACGGAAATGCTTAGAAGCATGAACCCTTCTGAAAGAAGGCTTGCACTTAGAAGTGCTTTTAAGGTAAAATCCAATAAATCGGAAAGAATACAAGGGAAAACGATTCTTCTTATTGACGACATTTATACAACAGGGGCAACTGCGGACGCCTGTAGCAGCGTGCTGCTTTCCTCAGGGGCAGAGGCGGTTTATTTGCTTACACTGTGCAGTGGTGGAAACAGACGACCTGAAGAGTTGGAAAAAATGAGAGATTGAATATTGGCGACCCTTTGCACATATGGACCGGGTCTGTGATTGAAAGGCCATGCCAGCTACGGGCTAAAGGCCCCACGTAAACCGTTGAAGAACAGTAGGCGGCGATCATGGCGTAGTTTAGAAGTAAGTCCTCCGGGAATCCGGGTAAAGGCAAGTGTGGGGGCAAAGATCAGGTCAGCCGGTCTATATGTACAGCGGGTCGCCTATTAATGAGTTTTCGTGAGTTTTCGTTGAGTTTTCGAATGAGTTTTGGGACACGTCCCGAAAACTCATTCGAAAACTCATTTTTTGTTTCTCAAAAAAACATACTTCATGGAGAGTTGATATAAAGGGGTTTATACAAGATGTTGGGGCTGAATTGTCAGAATAATTAGCAATTAAGTTGAAAGGGAAGCTTTGCGGTGCTAAAATAAGAAAAAAGAGGGGCGATAGGGTAAGAACTATAATCCGAAGGAGGTTGCTATTATGAAGACTATTATTACCGGCAAGAATTACACTCCAAGCGACAAGCTGAAGGAAACAATTGAGAAGAAGTTCGCTAAGCTGGACAAATACTTCTCTGACGAGATTACAGCCAACTTGATGGTAATTAAAGAGAAAGGCAGGTACAAGGTAGAGGCAACAATTAACACAAATGGAATGATTTTCAGAGCGGAAACCAGGGCGGATGACCCGTATGACTGTGTGGACCGCTGCATTGAGAAGCTTTCAAATCAGATGAGCAAATTCAAGACAAAGTTGAAGGCCAAACACAAAGGCCTTAAGGATTTCGGATTTGAGGAGCTGCCTGAGCATGACGAAGAGCAGGGAGAAATCAAAATCGTAAGATCCAAGAAATTCCAGCTGACACCTATGAACGAGGAGGAGGCCATCATGCAGATGGAAATGCTGAACCATGACTTCTATGTTTATCTGAACATGGCAACAGACTCCGTTAATGTGGTTTACAAGAGAAAGGATGGACACTACGGAATTCTGGAGACATACTATTAATAAAACTGTTATAATCCGATAATTACAGGCGCGTGCATAGCATGCGCCTTTTTTATAACAAGATGAAATAATTGTATGACAGGTAATTTGTCATCTTTTTGGGGCTATAACGTTGAACAAAAGACCCTTTTTATAGTAGAATAGATTGAATTACTATAAACTGTCCGGGAGAAAAAATGAGGGAAATACAGATCTTTTTTACAAATGCATTTTCAGGTTTTGGAATCACTGATGCCGTGGATATTATTCTGGTGACATTTGTTGTTTATTATCTTCTGAAACTTGTTCTTGAAACACGTGCGGAGCAGATCATCAAGGGTATTCTGGTACTTGTTGCGGTTACGATTATTTCAGGTGCATTAAATCTGCACACCCTTAACTGGATGTGCAAGGGCGCACTGGCATTGGGTGCAGTGGCAGTACTTATCGTGCTGCAACCGGAACTTCGAAGAGCGCTGGAATTTATGGGAAGAGGACGTATTATCAGTGGACTTGGACAGGGGGATAAAGAAAACAGCAAGAGAATAGTCACCGCCATAGTTAATGCGGTGGATGAGTTCTCAAGCGACAGGACAGGAGCCCTGATAGTATTTGAAAGACAAACCATGCTTGAGGATTA